>CAYHSN010000037.1:0-13370 GCA_964359235.1 uncultured Vicinamibacterales bacterium
GGCGCGCACGGCGCGGAACAACTCAGGGCTCGACGAGTACGGCGCGTGCACGGCCGCACTCACCCGCACCCGGCCGTTCGGCGGTAGCGCCGCGATCGCCTCGGCGGCGCGGGCGACGATGGCCTCCGCCCCGGCAGGATTGAATCCGAGCAGCTCATGGAAGACCGCGGCCGAAACCCCGCTCTCGACGAGGGGCGCGAAGGTGGCGAGGGAGTTCGTGATGTCGCCGACGAGCGCGGTCCCCGCGCGCCGGGCCTCCGCGATCGCCGCGACGATGGGCTCGCGCGGCGGCGGCGTGAAGCCGCGCGCCGCCAGCAGGTCACACACCCACACGGGCATCGAGGGGGCCGGCGGCACCCGGCCGCCGAGATTCGACAGCTCGAGATGCGTGTGCGCGTTCACCAGCCCCGGCAGAATCGCACGCGCGCCGAGATCGCGCTCGAATCGGTCCGCCGACGCCTCGGGGGGCCTGCCCTGCCCCACCTGTTCGACACGGCCGTCGCGCACGATGATCCATCCATCCCGCACGGGCGGCGTGACGATGGGAAGCACCCAGGCGGCGCGGTAAACGGCGTGCGTAGGGTTGTGGAAAGACGAGGGAGTGAATGCCATCGAGGGGACCTGTCCTGCGGCTACAGTCCGGGCCGAGCCCTTCGACGCCGCTCAGGGCAGGCAAGCTCGGCCCCTACTACTACGGCCGGACGGGTTGCCGGCGCCGCGCCTGTTCGGCGGCGCTCCGCGCGGCGTACTGGTCGATTTCGGGCGGCCGACTCGTGTCGCCGTCTTCGCGCGCGACAGCCAGCTCGCGCATGCGCGGCACCATGCGCTCGCGGAAGATCGGATCGCCCAGGATCTCGTAGTGCATGTTGCGCCGCTTCGGCCTGAACCCGGCGTTCTCGATGTTCCGGACGATCTCGACCTCGTCCATGCAATAGGCGGCGCCGGCCGCCCGGACGACGTTCTCTTCGATCATGACGCTGCCCATGTCGTTCGCGCCGTAGGCAAGGCTGAGCTGCCCGACCTTGCCGCCCTGCGTGACCCACGAGGCCTGCAGGTTGTCGAAGTTGTCGAGCACGATCCGCGCGGTGGCGAGCGTGCGCAGGTACTCCATGCCGGTCGCTTCGACGCCGCCGAGCTCGGTGTGCTCGGGCTGATAGCTCCACGCGATGAATGCCGTGAAGCCGCGCGTCTCGTCCTGGAGATCGCGGAGTCGCATCAGGTGCTCGATCCGCTCCTCTGGCGTCTCGACACTTCCGTACATCATGGTCGCCGTCGTCCGCAGGCCCGCGCCGTGGGCGTGGCGCATCACGTCGATCCACTCGTCGGCGGTCGCCTTCGAGTAGCAGTTGAGCAGCTTCCGCACGCGGTCGACGAGGATCTCGGCGCCGCCGCCGGGGATGCTGTCGAGGCCGGACGCCACCAGGCGCTGAACGACGGCCGGCACAGGCAGGTGCGACAGGCGCGAGATGTGAATGACCTCTGGCGGCGACAGCGCGTGCAGGCGGAAGTCCGGATACCGCTGCTTCACTGCGCGGAACAGATCCTCGTACCAGTCGAGCGGCAAATCGGGATTGTGCCCGCCCTGGAGCAGGAGCTGCCCGCCGCCGAGCTCGATCGTCTCGTCGATCTTGCGGAAGATCTCCTCGAAGCCGAGCACGTAGCCCTCGGGCGAGCCGACAGGCCGATAGAAGGCGCAGAAGCTGCAGCGCGCGACGCAGACGTTCGTGTAGTTGACGTTGCGGTCGATGATGTAGGTGACGAGGCGATCCGGGTGCTGGCGCGCGCGCACCTCGTCGGCCAGCCGGCCAAGGAGTCCCGTCGGCGCGTGCAGGTACACCTCCACCGCCTCGTCGCGGGTCACCCGCTCGCCACGCCTGACCTTGTCGGCCGCGCGCTGGATGCTCATGCGATCAGTAGAACCTCAGCGCCCCAGGCCCGGGTGCGAGTCCCATCGCGCTCGCCAGCCGCAGGTACTCCTCGAGGCCGGCTTGCGTCTCGTCGTCGAGCCCGTAACGCATGTTCGTCCGCAGGTAGCGCCGCCCGATGTCGGCGCGGCGCGCGTCGCCCCGGGCGTAGTCGTTCGCGATCGCGTCGGTCGCCGCCACGCCGGAGTCCCTGGCCGCCTGCAACGCCTCGACGTCTCCCTGACTGACGGCGCCCGGCCGCCCGGCCCAGAACGCCCAGACGAAGGGCATCCCCGTCATCGCGGTCCATGCCTCCCCGAGATCGATTTTCTGAAGACCCGCCGCCTCGTGATCCAAGAAGAGCGCCGCGTCGCCAATGATGAGCGCCGCGTCGCAGCGCGCGAGCATCGCGTCCGGATCCGGAGGCTGAGCTTCGAAGGCCGGCGCGATGCCGAATCGTCGCGTGCAGAGCACGCGCAGCAGCGCCACGGACGTCCGCGAGCTGGTATCCGCCGCGACCGACCGGACCTCCGCCAGCGGCCGGCGCGTGTAGAGCGCCACCGACGCCACGGCCCCCCGCGAGGCGAGCGCGACGCCCGGCACGATGCGGTACTCCGGCCCGCGCAGGCACTCGATCGACGGGATCATGCCCACGTCGATCGCGCCCTCGTGCAGGAGCGTCGCGCAGACCGACGGCGGATCGAATTGCAGCGCGAACCGATCTCGCCGGCGCTCGAGATCATGGACGAGCGGCCGCGCGTTCAGATACGCGACCGCCCCCAGCCGAACGGGCGTCATGACGCCACCGCGCGGAACCGCCCGTCGCGCTGGACCGGCTCCAGCGATGCCGCGCGGATGTTGCGCAGAATCTCCTCGAGCGGCGCGCGGCGCACGCCGAGATCGAGCGTGTCCGCCGGCGACACGCTGTCGACGTCGTCCGCGCCGAACGTGAGCGCGACCTGCGCCAGCTTCGGGCCGTAGAGCGCCCAATCGACCTGGATCGATTCGATATTGTCGACGAGCAGCCGCGCCAGCGCAACCTGCTTCACATCGTCGTAGCCGGTCGACGGCTCGGCCGGGTTGACCTCGCGCGCGAGCGGCGCGAAGACCCGGATGGCGCCGGTGGCGCGCTGCAACTGGCTGACGCGTCGCAGGACTGACAACCGGGACGCCTCGTGCATCCGCGTCACGGTCACGCGCGGCGCGCCCAGGCCGCCGCTGACGACGGCCTGCACGTCCGCGGCCGGATCGTCGAGCCTGTCGATTGGCACTTCGGCGATACACTCGAGCCCCGCCCCGCGCAGATGGCGCGCGATCGCCTCGAGCGAGATGCGCGAGTGTCTCGCGACGGTCTTCACCTCGTCGAGCGCGAAGCCAGAGCGCGGACGTCCGCCGGCCGCCGCGGCCACGCGGCGGACGGCCGATACCGCGTCGCCGACGCTGGCGGGTTGCCCCACCAACCGGATCTCGCCCGTGGCCGTGGGCACCGCGTCGGGCGAGATCGACCCTGCGGCGTCGATCCCAACGTCGAACACGCGCACGAACGTGGTCCGCCGGCCGTGACGCCGCGCGCGCGCTTCGTCGGCCAGCATGCCGAGGCTCACGAGATCGTGGCTGGTCGCGAGCTCCTCGGCTTCGCCGTCGGTGAGCCGACCGCCCGCGGCCAGCCGGGCGCCGATCGCGTCGAGGCTGACACTCATGCGTGTCCGCCCCCGACCGGCGGCGTCCAGTGCTGACTCAATCGCGCCCAGATGTCCGCCGCCCGACGGCCCGCCTCCTCCGTGGTGTGGATGCGCCGCGGCCACTCGCGCGCGAACCCTTCAGAGGCCCACTTGCGCGTCGCGTCGATGCCCATCTTGCTGCCGTAGGCCGGCAGATCGGAGGCGTTCTCGAGATCGTCCATCGGACCGCGCGTGAACTGAATGTCGCGCTCCGGATCCATGTGCGTGCCGACGATCCACGCGACCTCCGCCTCGTTCTGCACGTCGACGTCCTTGTCGACGACGATGACCACCTTCGAGAACATGAGCTGCCCGAGGCCCCAGCACGCGTTCATGATCTTGCGGGCGTGGCCCGGGTAGCGCTTGTCGATCGAGATGATGACGAGGTTGTGGAAGATGCCGGCCGCCGGGAAGTGCATGTCCACGATCTCGGGCACGGTCTTCCGGATGAGCGGCAGGAAGATCCGCTCGCTCGCCCTGCCGAGATAGTAATCCTCCATCGGCGGCACGCCGACGACGGTCGTCAGATACGTGGGACGCCGCCGCCGCGTGAGGCACGTCAGGTGGAAGACCGGATACTCGTCGGCCAGCGAGTAGAAGCCGGTGTGGTCGCCGAACGGGCCTTCGACGCGCCGCTCGCCCGGCTCGACGTAGCCTTCGAGCACGATCTGCGCGCTCGCCGGCACCTCGAGATCGACCGTCACGCACTTGACGAGATCGACGCGCGCGTGACGCAGGAAACCGGCGAGCAACAGCTCGTCGAGCCCCTCGGGCATCGGCGCCGTGGCCGCGTACGCGAGCGCAGGATCGGGACTGAGCGCGACGGCGACGTCGAGGCGACGGCCGAGGCGCTCGGCGACGCGATGGTGATGCGCGCCGCCCTTGTGCCGCTGCCAGTGCATGCCCGTCGTCCGGCCGTCGAAGACCTGCATGCGGTAGGTGCCGATGTTGCGCGTCCCCGTCTCCGGATCCTTCGTGATGACGAGCGGGAACGTGATGTAGCGCCCGCCATCCTCCGGCCAACAGCGCAGAATCGGCAGCTCGTCGAGCGTCGCCGTCCGGCTCACGACCTCGTGGCACGCGGCGTCCTTCACGGTGCGCGGCATCAGATCGGTCAGGCGGCCGAGCATCGGCAGCATCTTCATCGCGCCGAAGAGGCCCGCCGGCATCTTCGGCGTCATCAGCTCGTCGATCTCTTTGGCGACATCGTCGAGCGACTCGACGCCCAGCGCCAGACACATGCGCGACATCGATCCGAAGACGTTGCTGGCCACGGGAATGTCGAAGCCGGTGGGCCGCTCGAAGAGCAGCGCCGGCCCGCCGCCGGGCGACTTCGACACCCGGTCCGTGACGGCGCAGATCTCGAGGTCGGGGCTGACCGCCTCGGCCACCCGCGAGAGTTCACGGCGCTCGTCGAGGGCGTTCAGGAAGGCGTTCAGATCGGGATACATCGCTGTTAGGAACGAGGGATGAGGAACGAGGAACGAGTAGCCGCCCAGCGTCGCTCGAGGGCCGTTGCTCGTCCTCCGCTCTTCACTCCTCGCCCCTCACGCCTCGTTCCTCATTCCTCGTTCCTCGTTCCTCGTTACCTTCTCCAGTCATCGCCTTCGCAACCCGCTGGGCCAGTTCGAGCGCGCGGCGGCCGTCGGCGCCGCTGACGAGCGGCGCGCGCTTCCCGCGCACCGCCGCGACGAAATCCTCGATCTCCAGCGCGAGCGGTTCGCCGCGCGTCACCGGCAGCTTCCCGCCTTCAATCTTCGGCCGCGGCCCATCGCCGCGCACGAGGCGCCAGCCTTCCACTTCCTGTTTGGCGTAGTCCACCGAGATGTAGGTGTCGGGCTGGAAGAACCGGATCTTGCGAATCTTGTCGCGGCTGATGCGGCTCGCCGTGATGTTGGCGATGCAGCCGGACGCGAACCGCAGGCGCGCGTTCGCGATGTCGAACCGATCGGTCAGGACCGCCACGCCCACGGCCTCGACGGCTGCGACCTCCGACTTCACGAGTGACAGGATGACGTCGAGGTCGTGAATCATGACGTCGAACACGACGTCGATGTCGAGGCTGCGCTCCGGAAACCCGCTGAGCCGGTGCACTTCGATGAAGCGGGGCATCGTGACGAGCGGCGTGACGGCGCGAATCGCGGGATTGTGGCGCTCGGTGTGCCCGACGGCCAGCACGGCGCCAGAGGCGGAGGCGGCCGCGACGAGATCGTCGGCCTCCGCCACCGAGGACGCCATCGGCTTCTCGACGAGCACGCCCGCGCCCCGCTCGAGGAACGGCCGCGCGATCTCGCCGTGCGACGAGGTCGGCACCGCGACCGTCACGGCATCGACCTCGTCCAGCACCTCGCGGAAGTCCGTGCACACGCGCGCGCCGGCCGGGCGCGCCGCTTCCTGAGCGCGTTCGCGGATCAGGTCGACGACGGCCACGAGACGCACGCCGCTGAGGCCGGCGAGGATGCGGGCGTGGTGGCGGCCAAGGTGACCAACGCCGATGACCGCCACGCGGAGAGGTTCCATGCAAATCCGTGCATTGCAGATTTGGGGATTTCAGATTGAGAGATTGATTGTCGATTGAGGATTGGACGATTGATGATTCGATTGCGCGATTGAGGATTGGCGATTGTCGATCGTGCGCGTCATCCCCAATCGTCAAATCAATTCATCAATCAGTCGATCTGCAATCGGCAATCAATCCTCACATCTCCAATCCCCACAATCTGCAATGGAGTGTCATTCACCTAGTGCCGTCCCACCACCGCAATGTCGGCGGCGTTGGCCGCTTCGACGAACGCGTCGCCGTCGACGATCAGCGTCCTGCCGGCGTCAATCGAGAGCGCCGTGGCCCCGGCGCGATCCATGGCTTCAAGGGTTCTGACGCCGACGACCGGCACGTCGAAGCGCATGTCCTGGTTCGGTTTGGCCACTTTCACCACGCGCGTGCCGGGCCCACCGAGCCGGCCGGCGCGCTCGATCACCGCGTCGGTGCCTTCCATGGCCTCGACGGCCACGACCGCGCGGTCCTTCACGACGATCGTTTGACCGATGTCGAGGCCCGCGATCGCGTCGGCCATCTGGTAGCCGAACTTCAGGTCGGCGGTTTCCTCCTCGCTCGGACGCCGGCGCGTCAGGGGCCCGTCTGTCGCCATGAGCGGTTGCAGGAACGCCGTCGAGTCGATGAGCGCGATGCCGTGGTCGCACATCACATCGGCCACAGCCGAGATCAGCGCATCGGTGTTCTTCGACCGGAGCCGCATCAGCGCCGACAGCAGCGTGAAATCGGGCACGATGCCCGAGAAAAGCCTCGTGTGCTTCACCTGTCCGGCCATGACCGCCTCGCACACGCCGGCCTCGCGCAGAATCTCGATGCAGCGTCCGAGCTGGCCGAGCGACACCCAGTGCAGCTCGGCGCAGCCGGCGTCGGCGGCGGCGCGCTCGAGCTCGGGAAACGCCTCCTCGCGCACGGCGACGATCGTCACGGCGCGGCCGAGGCGCCGCGCGGCGTCGAGCACGAGAAACGGAAAACGGCCGTTGCCGGCGATGAGACCCAGGGGGGGCATGGTCACGAAGCTGTCAGCCGAGACCTCGCTGAGAGCTGGACGCTCTCGTGCTCAGTCGTCCGTCGCCACTTCCTCCGTCGCGCGTGCGCCCCGGCGCAGGATGACACCCCGCTTCGAGCTGCGAATGAAACGTACGAGGTAGTCCACCTCGGCGCAGCGCAGGGACACGTCCTGCTCGATCGTGTCGAGCGCGCGGCTGGCGTTGAGCTTCGACTGCAGCAGGTAGCGGTAGGCCTTCCTGAGTTTCTTGACCACGTCGGCCGGGAACCCCCGGCGGACAAGGCCGATGGTGTTGAGCCCGAAGGTGCGCCCGCGATTGCCGACGGTCTTGCCAAACGGCAGCGGGTCCTTGGTGATCACGGAGTATCCGCCGATGAAGGCGTGGCGGCCGACGCGGCAGAACTGATGCACGCCCGAGAAGGCGCCGATCGTCGCGAAGTCGTCCACGAAGACGTGGCCCGCCAGCGTGGCGCCGTTGGCGAAGATCGTCTCGTTGCCGATGGTGCAGTCGTGCGCCACGTGCGAGTAGGCCATGAAAAAGTTGCGGTCGCCGATCCTCGTGATGCCGCCACCGCCGCGCGTGCCGCGATGGATGGTGACGAACTCGCGAAACACGTTGCCCCGGCCGACGACCAGGCGCGTCTCTTCGCCCTTGAACTTGAGGTCCTGCGGGATGAGACCCAGCGACCCGAACGGGTACACCTCGCACTCGTTGCCGATCTCCGTCCAGCCGTCGATGACGCTGGACGCCCCGATGCTGCAGCGCTGGCCGATCTTCACGTGCTCGCCGATGACCACGTGCGGGCCGATGACGGCGCCGTCGCCGATCTCGGCGCCCGGATGGACGCGCGCCGTCGGATCGATCGAGACCCGGTCGCCGGCGACCACCATCAGCAGGTCCATCTCGGCGACGATCTGATCACCGACCCGGGCGACGCACTGCACCCGTACGAGGGCGGCGCGGCGCCGGCCGAGGACGACCTCGAGGCGAAGCTGATCGCCCGGCACGACCTGGCGCCGGAACTTGGCGCGGTCGACACCGCGCAGGAAGGTGCGGCCGATGAGCTGCGCGCCCTCCCGCTGGACGAGCAGGAGGGTGGCGACCTGCGCGAGCGTCTCGATCATCAGGACGCCCGGCATCAGGGGAGTCCCCGGGAAGTGCCCCTGGAAGAACTCCTCGGTGACCGTGACGTTCTTGACGGCGACCAGGCGCCGGCCCGGCTCGTGCTCGGCCACCGCGTCCACGAGAAACGCCGGATACCGGTAGCAGAGCCGGTCGAGCGCCTCCGGAATGGTGATGGACACGGTGCGGCTGTTACTTCGGCGCCGGCGCCTGCGGCGCCTTCGGCTTCACCGCCGCGGCGTCGAACTCCTTGATCACCTCCTGCGTGACGTCCAGCCCTCGGTCGGCCCACACCAGGCCGGAGTCGGCGACGCTGAACACGAGCTGCAGTCCTTTGGCCGTCGCCACACGCTCGATGATCGGCTCGAGCGACTTCTGGAAGCCCGCCTGCAGCTCCGTCTGCAGCTCCTGGACCTCGGCCTGCGCGTTCTGCGTGAGGAACTGCAGCTCGCGCGTCATCCGGTCGATGTCCTTCTCGAGCGCCGCCCGGGCGTCATCGCTCATCACGGTGGCGCCCTGCTGCAGCTTCTGCTGCGCGGCCGTGAGCGCCTTGTTCTTCTCGCCCAGCTCGTCGTTCTTCTTCTTCTGCAGTTCCTGGATCTTTACGCTGAACGCCCTGCCCTGCGCCGAGTTCGCCGCCACAGCCTGGATGTTGACGTAGGCGACCTTGGCGCCTTCCGGGAACGGCCGGGGCGGCAGAGGCTGCAGCGCGGGCGGCGGCGCCGGCTGGGAGGGAGGCGGTGTCTGCGCCAGAGCCGGGCCGGCCACAAGCAGGACACTCGAGGCAATCGCAATCGTCAGTCGTTTCATGCTGGTTTGTACCTTTCGATGAAAGAAGGCGTAGCTCCCTGACCGCTTCCGAACGAAGGCCGGATACACTAGTGAGGCTCCGGCTGGTCCTGCGGCACTCAGCTTGCTCACCGGAATTCGCTTTCACCAAGGAGAAGGCATGCGCCGATCGATTCATCCCAAGCTGTTCGTCGTCGCGATCGCCCTGACCGTCTGGGCCTGTGGCGACGCCGCAACGACGACGACCCCCACGACTCCGACTGCCACGACACCGACCACGACGGAGACGTTCGAAGGCGATCTTAACCCGAACGGTGCAAAGACCTTCCCGTTCATCACCCAGGCGGCCGGAACGGTCACGGCCACCCTCACCAGTCTGAGCCCCGATTCCACGCTCACGATTGGCATGAGCCTCGGCACGTGGAACGGCACCGCGTGCCAGATCGTACTGGCAAACGACAACGCGATTCAAGGCGCCGTCATCACCGGAACGGTGTCGTCCACCGGCAGCCTGTGCGTCCGCGTGTACGACGTCGGGAAGCTCGTCGAACCCGTCGCCTTCGTCGTCACCGTCGTCCACCCGTGAGCCGCGCAGGACTTGCACCGGCCCGGAGCTCTGCAGCTCAGAGCTTGTGAAGAAATCGCCGTAGCGCCGGACTTTAGTCCGGCCTGTCGGGCGCATCTGAAGATGCGCGCTACGTACGATGGGATTTCTTCACAGGCTCTCAGCGCCCCGCCCGACCGGCACCTGGCTAGTGCCTCGCTGCGGAAATCCGCGTGCACTAGAACGTCGTGCCCACCGCAAACCGGAACGTGAATTTCTGCTGCGGCTGCAGGTTGTTGTTCAAGATCCCCCCGCGTTGCGGGTTGTAGGCAAAGATCAGCCGGAACGGCACGTTGAGCACCGGCATGAAGAACCGGACTTCGAGACCCGTCGATGTCTTGAACGCGCTTGTGTGGCCGATCGTGACCGTCTCCGCCGCGGCTTGGCTGGCCAACGGACCGGTGAGGCGCACTGTGGCGAACGGATCGCTCAAGAGCGGTGTCACCGTGGGCGGGAGAACCACCTTCGTGACCGGTTCTTTGAACCCGAAGCTCTCGCCGAAATTCCGCACCTGACCAGCGTCATAGAAGACGACGAGCCGCACCGGCCCCCCGATCGCGATCAGGTACTCGGCGTTGAAGAGCAGGCTCTTGTTGCCGCCGATCACGAGCCCGGAGATTGGATCCCGCGGCCCGATTGTCCGGATGTCGAAACCGCGCACCGAGTACTCGCCGCCCAGCCACAGACGCTCGAAAATGGGGACGCCCACCGTGCTCCCGTACGGCTTCACATACTCGACCTGGCCGCGCAGGCCGATCGAAAGGCGCCGCGTCTGCTGCATGAACCAGACGCCTTCCACCCTCGGCTTGTAGAAGTTGGTGTTGCCGCCGATGCCCGCCAGGTCGAACGAGGCCGTCAGGCGCTTGCCGGTCGTCGGGAAGATCGGCTGGTCGACCGTGTTGAAGACGAAGCTCGGCGTGATCTTGCTGATCGTCCGGCTGCCGCCCAGGCCAATGAGCAGCGCGTCGTACAGGAAGGGGTTGGCGCCGATGAGCTCGGGCTGCAGGAACGAGCTGTAGGTCTTGTCGAGATCCTTGATGCGGACCTTCTCGTAGCTGTAGTTCATGAAGATCCGCGAAAAGTCGGCCACCGGGAACCCGAAGACGAGGTTGCCGCCGCGCGAGGCCTCCGTGAACTGCCCGATGTAGCGCAGCTCGCGGTTGTAGACATCGATGCCGCCCGTGATGTTGCGGTCGAAGAGAAACGGCTCGGTGAAGGCGACCTGGTAGTTCCTCGCGCGCGCGCCCACCTGTGCCACGACCGTGAACGTCTCGCCGCGGCCCATGAAGTTCGCCGTCTGGAACGAGAGCTGCCCGAAGAAGCCCTCCCACTGCGACACGCCGGCGCCGAAGGTGATCTGGTTGCGGTTCTGCTCCTCCAGCTTCAGCGTGACGTCGACCTGGCTCTCGCGGCTGGGCGTCTTGTCGACCTTGATCGCGTCGCCCTCGAGCTGTTTGAAGTAGCCGAGCTGATTCAGCCGGCGGATGCTGTACTTGAGCGACTCGGTGTTGAACACGCCGCCCTCGTACAGCCGCAGCTCGCGCCGGACCACGTTATCGCGCGTCGTCATGTTGCCGACAAATGTGATGCGGTTGACGAAGTACTGCTTCCCTTCCTGCATCCGCATCGTCACGTCGACCACCGGTGCGCCGCTCACCGTCGCGGGCCTGGCTTTCTCGCCGGCGGCGGGCGGGACGTTCGGATCGCGTGGCTGGAGATCCGGGTAGCCGGTGAACTCGAAGAAGCCGCCCGACCCGTAGACCTCGCGCGCCTTCTCGAGCCCTTTGCGAATGTTCTTCTCGGCGTAGAACTGGCCGGCCTTGACCTTGAAGAGCGGCTTGAGCGCCTCGGTCTTGACGACCTCGTTGCCGGCGACGCTGAAATCACCGACCCGGTAGCGCTTGCCCTCGGTCACCGGAATCCGGAGCTGCACCCAGCGGGTCTTGCCGTCTTTCGAGTCCTCGAGCATCTTCAGCTCGGGGTTGCCGATGCGCACCTCGATGTAGCCCTTGTCGCGGTAGTACTCGGTGACCTTTTCGGCGTCCTCGGCGAACTTGGCTTCCTGATACGTGCCGCCGCCCAGGATGAAGGAGAACATCCCCTTCGCCTTGTTCTCTTTCATCTTGCCGCGGAGCCTGCGATCGCCCACCGCCTGATTGCCGACGAACTCGACCTCGCGGATCTTGACCTTGGGACCCTCGATGATGGTGAAGCTCAGGTGCACGAGCTTCGGCCCGCCGGCGATCTCCTTGATCTCGGGTTTCACCTCGGCGTACTGGTAGCCCTTCTCGCCGTACATGTCGCGGACGATGCCCGAGACCTGCCGCACGAGGCCGGGATCGATGAACGAGTCGAGCCGGATGACCGCGTTCTTCTCGCGCAGCTTCTCCTCGATCTTCGACACCTCGACCTTCTTGGAGCCGATGTAGTCGACGATCTTCACCCGCTGGCGCTCCTCCATGTTGTAGGCGACCAGCTTGCCGACCACCCCGTTCTCGAACAGGTAGTCGGTGACTTCGATCGAGAGGTTGTCCAGAAAGTTCGTGTTCCAGAGACGGCGGAAATCCTCGAGGACGAGTTCCTCGGTCTTGTCGTCGTACGGCACCCAGACGTCGGCCGACGGCCGGCTTGGGCGCAGATGAATATAGTAGAGGTAGGTCTGCGGATCGATGACCGAGGCTCCGCCCTGCGCCCCGAAGCACGGGCCGAGGGCGAACACGACGGGCGCGGACCCGGCGGGCGGCAGTTTCGCGGGTGGCCCCAGGGGCTGCCCGCAGAACATGGCCGGCGGCCGCGGCGCCGCCTGACCGGCCGGTGGAGCCGCCTGAGCCTGCGCAGCCGCAGGCCACGCACCCATCAAGGCGACCGCCAGAACCAGACCAGTGTCTCGAACGCGTGTCATTCGGCTGTACAAAGGCGATTCTCGTCCTACAGGATATTAGACGCGTCAGGCCAGTTGCCGGCCGACCTGGCCCTGCCCGGCCAGCCGGTGCTTCAGCGTGCCCTCGTCGAGGTAGACCTCGACCTCACCGGCCCGCAGGTGGCCGCGGATGAGCTCCTCGGATAGCGGATCCTCGATGTAGCGCTGGATCGCGCGGCGCAGCGGCCGGGCCCCGTAGGAGCGGTCCTTGCACGTCTGCTCGATGATCCAGTCGGCGACCTCGGGCGTCAGGAACACCTTCAGCCGCCGGTCGACCAGGTGTGCGTTGAGCTGATCGACCAGGAGCCCGGTGATTCGTCTGAGGTCGTCGTCGGTCAGCGCCTCGAACACGATGATCTCGTCGATCCGGTTGATGAACTCCGGATTGAACGTCTTCTTGACCTCGCCAAGCACCATCTCGGAGACGCTCTTGTTGATCTCCTTGGCGTCCGACGTCTGGAACCCGAGCGACGACTTCTTCTGGATGAAGCGCGCCCCGATGTTCGACGTCATGATGATGATCGTGTTCTTGAAGTTCACCCGGTTGCCCAGGCCGTCGGTCAGGTGCCCGTCCTCGAACACCTGCAGCAGGATGTTGAACAGATCCGGGTGCGCCTTCTCGACCTCGTCCAGCAGGACGACCGAGTAGGGGCTCCGCTTCACCTTTTCGGTGAGCTGTCCGCCTTCTTCGTGGCCGACGTAGCCGGGCGGCGAGCCGATCAGCTTCGACACCGAGTGCTTCTCCATGT
>CAYHSN010000038.1:0-8196 GCA_964359235.1 uncultured Vicinamibacterales bacterium
GCCCGTGATAGCATGCGCGCGTCATGTCACACGGGCAGTTCCTTGAAGCTAACGGCGCGCGTCTCTACTACGAGGCTGACGGCCAGGGATCGCCGCTCGTCCTGATCCACGGCTGGTCGCTGAACCTGCGGATGTTCGATCCGCAGGTCCCCGCCTTCTGCCGCGAGTACCGCGTCATCCGGATGGACCGCCGCGGGTTCGGCCGGTCGAGCGACGGCGAGGACACGACGTGGGATGCGGCCGATCTGAAAACGCTCGTCGATCACCTGGACGTCGCGCGCGCGCACGTGCTCGGGATGTCGCAGGGCGGCGCGGTCGCGCTCGCCTTCGCGGCCGCGTTTTCCGATCGCGTCGAGAGCTTGATCCTGCACGGCCCGCCCGCGCCGTCCGGCTTCGGTCTGCGGTGGTCCGGACCCGATCGCTGGCCGGTCGCGGAGTACCGCGCGCTCGCGAAAGAGGAGGGGCTCGGCGCGTTCCGGCAGGCGTGGGGTCAGCATCCGCTGCTGAGAATCCCAGACGAAAAGGCCGACGCGCGCGCGCGTCTCGATCGAATGCTGGCGGATTATCGCGGCGGATTGATCCTGGTGAACCTCGTCGAGCCCAAGTGCTACAAGGAGGCCGTGCTCGGATTCCTGCGTCGGCGGAGGCGGGCAGGAACTGACGGCTGAGAGCTGAGAGCCTGTGGAAAAATCGCACCGATCGTAGGGTCCGGCTTCAGCCGGACCAGACAGGGCCGCCTAAAGGCGGCCCCTACACCGATTTCTTCACAAGCTCTGAGAGCTGAAAGCTGAACGATGAGCGACGGCATCACCCTCGTTCTGGGCGGGCTCTTCCTCGCGATCGCCGCCCTGTACTCGACGGTCGGCCACGCCGGCGCGTCCGGCTACCTCGCGGCCATGGCGCTCGTCGGCGCGCCGCCCGCGATCATGCGGCCGACCTCGCTCACGCTGAACGTGCTGGTGGCGACGATCGCAGCGGTGAAATTCTATCGCGCCGGCTGTTTCTCGTGGCGCCTCTTCTGGCCGTTCGCGGTCCTGTCGGTGCCGTTCGCCGCACTGGGTGGCAGCCTGACGCTGCCGATCGGGATCTACAAGCAGCTTGTCGGCGTGGTCCTGCTGTATTCCGCGTACCGACTCGCGAAGAAGCCGATTCCGCCGACGATCGCCGCGCGCCCGCCACGACGCGTCGTGTCGCTCATCGTGGGTGCGGCCATCGGTCTGCTCTCAGGGCTCACGGGCGTCGGCGGCGGCGTGTTCCTCACGCCGCTCGTGCTCTTCATGCACTGGGGCGATCCGAAGACGACCTTCGGCGTCTCGGCGCCGTTCATCCTCGTCAACTCGATCGCCGGACTGGTCGGACTGTGGATCCAGGCGGCGCCGTTGCCGGGACAGATCCCAATCTGGGCGGGTGCCGTGATCGCCGGCGGCTGGCTCGGCGCGTCGTACGGCAGCCGGCAGCCCGGGAGCGCGACGGTGCAGCGCGTTCTGGCGGTCGTGCTGCTCATCGCGGCAATCCGGCTGCTCACCGAACGCTAGGCTCGCGAGCGCGTGCCTGCTCGCAGTTGGAGACGTCGATGCTGGAAGCCCATCGCTTGATCAAGCGTTTCTCCGGCGTCACGGTCGTGAAGGACGTCAGCTTCGCCATCCGGCCCTCCGAAGTGCTGGGATACCTCGGGCCCAACGGAGCGGGCAAGACGACGACGGTGAAGATGCTCACGGGATTGCTCGAGCCGACGAGCGGCGTGGTGCGGTTCAATGGACGCGACATCTCCGACGACCTCGTCGAGTACCGGCGTCATGTCGGGTACGTCCCGGAAGAACCGCACTTGTATCCCTTCTTGTCCGGGCAGGAGTACCTGCAGCTCATTGGCCGGCTCCGCGAGATCCCGGCGCGCGTTCTCGAACTGAAGATCGACGCGCTACTCGAGCTGTTCGGCCTTGGCTTCGACGCAGAACAGGCCATCGGGTCGTACTCGAAGGGCATGAAGCAGAAGATCCTGATCGGCGCCGCGCTCCTGCACGACCCCGACGTCCTGATCTTCGACGAGCCGCTCTCGGGCCTCGACGTCACGACCGCGATGGTCTTCCGGCATCTCGTCCGGACGCTGGCCGAGCGCGGCAAGATCATTCTCTACAGCTCGCACGTGCTCGAGGTCGTCGAGAAGCTGTGCTCGAGGGTCGTCGTGCTGCACCGCGGGCAGGTGGCGGCACACGATTCGGTAGAGCATCTTCGCGACCTGATGTCGCGCGACTCGCTCGAGGACGTGTTCGCCGAGCTCGTGTGTCAAGAGGATCCCGAGCGCGTCGCCCGTGACATTGCCGACATCGTCGCGATTCGAGGCTGATGAGCCCTGTCATGGCCCCCCACACCGAGGCGACGCGCCTCCTCGCCCGCCACTTCTTCCGGCGGTTCTTCGATAACGACCTGATCTCGCCGCAAGGCGACGGGCACGAGAACCTGGCCCTGGTGTTCGCCGCCCTCGCCGTGCCCGGGCTGCTCGTGTCGGTGCTGCTCCTGTTCGAGTACTTCAACCCTATCGCTTCCCCGGCCCAGCGCCTGCTCTTCGCGCTAGACCACAAGTTCCTGTACCTGGCCTGCTCGATGATCGTGATGGCGCTCGTCACGCTCGTCGAGTGGGACGCGCTCGCGCTCGACGCCCGCGATTTCGCGATCCTCGGACCGCTCCCGATCGAACGGCGTGTCCTCGTGGGCGCCAAGCTCCGCGCGCTCGCGCTCTTCGCGGCCGCCTTCGCAGTGGCCGTCAACGCGATTCCAACCCTCGTGTATCCGGCGCTCTCGATGGGCACGCTGCCCATCAGCTTCGCGCGCGTCGGCTGGGTCATGATCGTGCACGCGGCCACCTCCGTGGCGGCGGCAACGTTCGCGTTCCTGGCGCTCGTCGCGCTTCGTGAGGTGCTCCGCGGTCTCCTCGGGGCGCGGCTGTTCCGGCGTGTCTCGGTCGTCGTGCAGTTCGCCTCGGTGCTCGCGCTCGTCACGGCCTTGCTGCTCTTGCCTGGACTCTCCTCGCGCATCTCTTCGCCGGTGCTCTCCAGGGGAGGACCGGCGGTGTACCTGTCGCCGCCGATGTGGTTTCTCGGCCTGTACGAAACGCTGAGCGCCGGCGCCGTGCTTGGGGCGCCCGGCGCTGACGTCCCTGGCAGACGAGACCTGTGGAAGACCGCGGCAGACCAGCGCGCGCGATCGGTGTACCGCGGTCATGAACCCGTGTTCCACCGGCTCGCGGGGATCGCGCTGGCGGCGCTCGCCATCGCGGGCGTCGTCGCAATCGGCGGATACGCCATCAACGCCAGGCGCGTGGTCGGCCACGTGTCTGTTTCGGAGTCACGCGTCCGCCGCTGGCTGCGCCGGAGGGTGTCGTTCGCGACCGCCCGGGTCGTCGTGCGCCATCCCGTGTCGCAGGCGGGTTTCTTCTTTACTTCAGACGGTGCTGTCGTTCTTCCTCGTCGCCGGACTGCGGGTCGTCTTCACGGTCCCGGCTGAACTGAGAGCGAACTGGGTCTTCCAGTTCTGCTGGCCCGGCGACGCGCGGCGATACCTGGCGGGCGTCAGGCGGGCCGTCGGGATCGCCATTCTGCTTCCTTTGTTCGCGGCGCTCGTGCCCGTTCACGCGCTGTTGTGGGGACCACGCATCGCGGCCCTGCACTTCGCGTACGGGTGGCTCGCCGCGCTGATTCTCGTCGAAGCGCTCTTCCTCCACTTCCGCAAGTTGCCATTCACCTGCGCCTACCTGCCGGGGAAGGGACATCTGAATCTGAGGCTCTTCTGGCCGGTCTATCTCCTGGCGTTTGTGACCTACACGTACGGGTTCGCCCGGCTCGAGCGGCTGGCGCTCGAAACCGGCGCGCGAACCGCAGCCATGGTCGTTGGGTTGTGTGCGGTGCTCGGCGCGCTCGGGGCGTACCGCCACTGGCTGTTCCGTCGCCGGCCAGGCGTCATCTTCGACGAACTCCCGGAGCCGGAAACTCAGACGCTCGAGCTCAGCGGGTAGAGGGGGCAGCGCGCATCGGCCTGATTGACCGATATCACGCGCACAGGCGTGCTTTGCGGCAAGCGGCCGTCGCTTCGAGCGTCGTCGGCGAGATGCGTGCCCACAGGTGACGAGACCGCTCTTCGCATACGCCCGCAGGGCGTCATTCGCTCGCGTCTGCCAGCCCGGCCCGGTGGCGCGGAAGGCCGCCACGAGTCACGATCGAGTCGCAAGCGTTCTGGCGTCCGAAGAGCAAAGGAAGAAGGCGTCGCTATGACCAATCGAGAGTTCTTCGTCAAACGCTGGACAGGCGAGTACCCCGCGTTCGTCAAGGTGATGAAGGCTCTGCCCAAAGACCGGCTCGACTATCGTCCGCACGCGCGGTCGCGTTCGGCGGCGGAACTCGTCTGGTTGCTGACGCTGAAGGAAGCCGCTGGGAGCGCACTCATCGACACGGGTCGAATCGACTGGAAAGAGCCGCCACCGCCGCCACCCGGTAGCCTTGAAGAGATGATCGCGGCCTTCGAGCGCGCTCACGCCGAGTTAGCCACGCGACTGGGCAAGCTCGACGAGGCGGCTTGGGATCGAAAGGCGGCGCTCTCGCTCCACGGGAGGCGAACAGGTTTCGTCGTTCCGGCCGCTCACCGCCGCCCTGCAATCGGGACTAAACCACCGGCCGCCGCTCGCGGTCTACTAACCTGTGGGTCTGTTGCGAGCGTGAAGCACGTCTTTCAGGGGGCGGGCCGCGATGAAACTCTCCGTGTTCCCGACAGCGTACATCCTTGCGGTCTTGGTCCTTTGTCGCGGTGTCGCCGCGTCGGCCCGGCAAGGAAGCACCGGGACAGTCGCTGATGATGGCGGCCTCTTGTCGGTGACCCTGGTGAAAACAGTTCCCGTCACCACCGACGCGGAAGGCGGTTCGGCCAGACCGGAGATCATCGCCACTTCCAACAGAGTCTTCGTTGCCTATCTTGGCAATATCACCAGCATCAACCGGCGGACCTTCAACGTGAGGGTCTTCGATGCCAGTCTCGCCAGCGTCATCGCGACACGCACGCTGGTGGAAACAACGGCCGACTACGGGGGTCCGACGGACATCAGAATCGCGTCCGATGGCCGATACGTCTACGCCTTCTACGAAACCCACAAACCCACGTTCCCGATCGGCGCGAAGACCTACCTGTGGGGAGCGAAATACACGCTGGACGACCGGTTCGAACGGGTGGCTCATACCGCCGAGCCCATTGCGAGCAGCCGGCCGATGGGGGAACTTCAGGATGGCGGAGAGTTGCTCGACGATCCTGCGCCGCTGATCGGACCGACGTCCCTGTTCGTCGTGACGCGGCTCAAGCACTCCCTGTCGACGGCCGGCAAGACAACCTATCGAGTGCGCGAGTTCAGCAAGGACGATCTGACCAAGTTGTCGGAGTTCGATCTCGACCTGTCCGGCGTCGTGGATGGAAGAGCGCGGGTGTCCAGCCTGCTCGTGTTGGGCAAGAGCATCCTCATCGTCCTTCCCACCACAGTCTCGGATTCAGCCGTGAACGAGAATTCTGACGACGGCGCGCGGTCGGATGTGGTGGTCGTGAGGATGGGACCTGACTGGAGCTTCGATCCCAGCCAGGATGTTCACACCCTGTCTGCAGAACCGGATGACAGAGAGAACTACGTGTCGGGCTTCGAGACCGACGGCAGGTATCTCTACGTCACCTACAAGCAGTCGGTAGGCGTTCCGGGATCAGGGGAACACCGGGAACACAGAGCCTGGATCAAGGTGTTCGAGCGGGATTTCGAGCCCGTGTATCAGGAGCGGGTGAAGAGCACGGGCTGGGGGCCAGGTGGAGGAGAGATACGGCCGTCGCTCGAGCTCAGCGGGCGCAGGATGTTCTCCGGGCAGAGCGGTGGTCGGGGCATTGGGCAAGGAAACGGCGAGGTCTATATGTACGAGTTGACGTTCGAGAGGGCAAGGGGGGCGTCCGGCGGGGAAGGGGGGATTTGAACCCCCGCGGCTTGCCGGGCATCGGCCTTCCAAGCCGAGGGTCGCAGGTTCAAATCCCGCCGGGCGCGCCACTTTTCAGTGGGCCGACTTCTCTTCGGTCATTGCGGAAGCGATCGAGTCTCATCTGCAACGTGCTGTTGAGAACGAGCAAGCACGGCGACGGGTCATGGTCCTTCGCGGCAGCCTCTCGCGCAAGGACGCTCGCGCCCTCCGTCGTACGGCAACCGCCCTCCGGGACTCGTGGCGATGATCGTGGCGGATACTGACGTCTTGATCGATTTTCTGAGCGGGCGCGGTCCCGCCGCCGATCGTGTCGCGCGCTGGAGCTCGAGCGAGGCCGACTCGCCACCAGCGCCATCAATCGCTTCGAGTTGCTGGCCGGAATCCGGAGCCGGCGGCAGGAGACAACATCTCCAAATTACGACTTGTTCGTAATTTCACTATGTCGTATCGAATACGGCCTTCCATATCCACCAGGCATCGACGGGAGGGGCCGGCGTGCGCGGCGCGAAGCTTGGGGTGGCAGACGCCGAAGCCGGGCGCGATGGTCTGGGGTTACGCCGAATTAGGACGACTCCGCATCAGCACTTCTTCGGGGACGATCCCAGACGCATTCTCTCCAGCAGGATTTTGAACCTCGGATCCGGTCGCAGAGGCTCCACCTCCGGGAACACATTGAGGAAGGGCATGAGCGGGTCCCGCTCCTCGTAGGCCTCGTCCAGGTACTCGAACGCCCGATCGGGGTTCCCGAGTGCGCCGGCGAGCGCGCCGATGCACCACGGAGAGACGTGCGCGTGCCGCCTCTTCTCAATCATCGCGTGGAGGACGTCTCTCGCCTTGGCCTCACAACCCCGCTCGAGGTGAACCAGGCCAAGAACAGCCTCTCCCCACCCTGAGAAGGCACCCAGCGACACGACTCTCTCCAGAACGCGCTCCGCCTCGTCCAGCAGGCCTTTGTGGAAGTACGCACACGCCACGTGAAAGTGCGCCAGTCCCGGGCTGGGATCCAACTCCACGGCCCGCTGGAACTCCGCGATCGCTTCGTCGAGTCGGCCGGCAAGGCGGTGAATGCAGATGGACATCGCATAGAAGGCCGGCATCAGCGGGTCGAGCGCCTGCGCGCGCTTGATCTCCGAGATCGCATCCTCCGACCTGCTCATCGCGGTATGCAGCCAGGCATACCAGGCATGAGCCCAGGCGAGTCCCGGGTTGAGCGCCAGCGCCCTTCGATAGCTCCGGTCGGCCTGCTCCCAGTCCCAGTCGTAATACAAGGCCCGAAAACCGGCCTGCGAGTGAGCGTCCGCCAGATCCTCGTCGAGCGCAAGCCCCTTCTGGAGCGCAGCCCCGGCTTGAGCCCATGCCTCCTTGGGAGCGGCGAGGCTGAGAACCGCCGAGGTTGCGTGCGCTGAGGCGATCCCCACGTAGGGGGGCGCAAACCGCGGATCCCGCTCGGTCGCGCTCCGGAAGTACTCCAGCGCCTTGCTGAGGTTGTCCACACTCGGTCTGGACGCGAAGTGAAGTCCCTTGAGATACAGGGTGTACGCCTCCGGGTCGGCCGTGTGTCGTTTCTCGAGGACCGCTCGCTCGCGAGGCACGAGCCTGACCTCGAGGTTCTCGACCACCGCCTTCGACACCTCGTCCTGGATCGCGAAGATGTCCTCCATCTCCCGGTCGAACTTCTCGGACCAGAGGTGGTAGCCGTCTTCCACGTCGATCAGTTGCGTCGTGATGCGCAGCCTGTTGCCGGCCTTCCGGATGCTGCCCTCGAGCACGGCCCGCACGTTCAGGCGCCTGCCGATCTCGCGGATGTCGATGTTCTGGCCCTTGAAGGCGAACGCCGATGTCCGTGCCACGACCCGAAGATTGCCGACGTGCGCGAGCGCGTTAATCAGCTCCTCGGCGATGCCGTCGCAGAAATACTCCTGGTCCCTCCCCGCGCTCATGTCCACGAAGGGCAGGACGGCGATCGACGCGTCCCGACGGGGGTGGTTTCCGGGAACGAGAGAAGCCAAGTCGCCCAGCAGATCGCCCATGTCTCCGTACCGTTGGCGGGGATCCTTCTGAAGGCATCTGTGGACGACTCGCGCCACCTCCGCCGGCACGTCCTGTCGGCGCGTCACGACCGGTCGCGGCTCGTCGTGCCCGATCGCGTGAAGCACGGCCAGCCAGTCCTCGCCTTCGAATGGAGGCCGGCCGGTCAGCATCTCGT
>CAYHSN010000038.1:8296-13326 GCA_964359235.1 uncultured Vicinamibacterales bacterium
ATGAACGTCTGTCCTTCGGCTTCGCCGATTTCGTAGACCGTGCAGATGTGGGGATGATCGACGGCCGCGGCCGCCCGGGCCTCGCGGATGAACCGCGCGTTGGCCTGGACGTCCTGGGTCAGCTCAGGGCGCAGGAACTTGAGGGCGACCGTGCGTTGGAGCTTCGTGTCCTCGGCCCGGTACACGACCCCCATTCCGCCTTCGCCGATCTTTCCGAGCAGGCGGTAGTGCGAGAGGATCTTCGCGATCATCGGTCGGCCCCATCCGAACCGGGCACATCGTAGCACTCGCGGGGCGCGAGGCGTGAGCCGGCATGCCGGGTTCGAGCTGAGGTGACGGGCGGACCTGAACGCTCCCGGGCGGAGCAAGCTCCGCCCCTACTTCTTCCGCTGCATCTTCTCCAGAGTCTCGCCGAGCTTCTTGATCTCCTCGCCGTAGAGCGCCCAGTTGCCGTCGCGCTGCGCCTGCAACGCGCGCGCGTAGTGCTCGCGCGCGAGCGCCGAGAGCGTCTCCAGGCTCTCCCCGCCGACGGGCTCGACCGTCACGGGCGCCTGCGGCGTGGCGCCGGGCACGGCGGAGGGCTCGCCCGCCGCCGGCGCCGGAGGCGGCAGGCCCGCGCCGCCCACGAAGATCCGATCCAGCGCCGCCTGCAGCGTCTCCTCCATCACGATCTGGTTCTGGTAGGCGACGATGACGCGCTTCAGCTCGGGAATGCGCCCGCCCGAGGCGCGCAGGTACAGCGGGCGGATGTAGATGAGCGACTCCTCGATCGGGATCACGAGCAGCGTGCCCTGGATGACCTCGGACCCCTGCTGGTTCCAGAGCGTGATCTGCGGCGAGATCGCCTGATCCTGATTGATCCGCCCGACGATCTGCCTCGGGCCGAACACCAGCTTCTGCTTCGGGAACCGGAACACGAAGAGCTGGCCGTAATGACGGCCGTCGCTTCGCGCCACCATCCACGCGGCGAGATTGTCCTTGCGCCGCGGCGTGAACGGCAGCATCTGCATGAACTCGGCCTGCCGCTCGCCCGGCAGGCTCATCATCGTGTAGTACGGCCGCATCTGCACCGGACGGCCTTCACCGTCGATCGCCGGCACCTCCCACTGGTCCTCCTTGTTGTAGAAGACCGACGGGTTCGTCATGTGATACGTCGAGTACATGGCCGTCTGAAGCGCGAAGATGTCTTCGGGATAGCGCAGGTGGCCCCGTAAGCTGGCGGGCATCTGGTCGATCGGCTTCAGCAGTCCCGGGAACACGCGCCCGAGCGTGAGCGCGAGCGGATCCTTCGGGTCCGCGAGGTAGAACGTCGTCGTACCGTGGTACGCGTCGACGGTCACCTTCACGGAATTCCGGATGTAGCTGACGCCGCCGTTGGCGCGCGACGAGTAGGGATAGTCGCCGGTGATCGTGTACGCGTCCTGGATCCAGAACAGGCGCCCCTCGGCAATGACGGGGTACGGATCGCTGTCATAGGTCAGAAACGGCGCGATCCGCCGGATGCGCTCGTTCAGGCGGCGGTGGAACAGGATGCGGCTCTCGGCCGTGACCTGCTCGGTGAGGGCAATGTCGGTCGAGCGAAAGCGGACGCTGAAGAGGAGTCTCCGCCAGAAACTGCCGATCGGCACGCCGCCCAGGCCCTCGTAGGTCGAGTAGACGTTGTCGTCGCCTTTCGGGTAGTGGAACTCCCGCGCCGCGGTCTTGACCAGCACGTAGTCGTTCGACAGCTCGCCGAAGTAGACGCTCGGCTCCTCGAGCCTCAGGTTGACCGACGAGGCCGGCGGCAGGTCCTTGATGAACAGCACCGGCAGACCCTCAGTCGTCACCTGGTTCACGGGCCCTAACGTGAGGCCGTAGCCGTGCGTGAACGTCAGGCGCTCGTTCACCCAGGTCCGATTCGGCAGACTCTCGGAGTTCAGCTCGCGCACCGACAGCATGATCTGCCGGGAGCGCCCGTCGATCGCATACCGGTCGTTGTCGACCGAGACGAAGTCGTAGTACGTCCGAATCTCCTGAATCTGGCCGAAGGTGTCGAGCAGTGGCTGGTGATCCCAGAGCCGCACGTTGTCGAGCGTCTCGGCGTTCCTCTTGATATCGGCCAGCGTCAGCTCGGCGTCGCCCGTGAGCTCGCGCTCCTCGACCTGGTCCAGGTTGAACGCCTTTCGCGTCGCCGCGATGTTGTGGACGATGTAGGGGAGTTCCTTCTCCTGTTCGTTGGGCGCGGCGACGAAACGCTGCATGGCCGCGGCATACAGGGCGCCGCCGAGCCAGATCACGAGATAGAGCAGGAGCGCGGTCACGACCGGCCACAGGCGCGACGCGAACGCGTGATACGCGACGAGGATCGCCCCGACCGCGAGCACCACCACGCTCGCGCGCAGGAACGGCAACCGCGCGTGCACGTCCACGTAGGACGCGCCCTGGATGATGCCGGACGGCGTCACGAGCAGGCGCGGGATGTCGAGCCAGGCGCCGGCCGCCATCAGCAGGAAGAGGACGGCGATGAGCAACGAGAGGTGCTGACGCACGCGCGGCATCGTCGTGAAGCCAATCCGCACCTCGAAGCTGACCCCGCCGCTCAAGGCGTACATGGCGGCGGAGGCGATGAGCGACAGCACGACGGAGACCACGAGCAGGCCGCGCATCAGATCGAAGGCTGGCAGGACGAAGATGTAGAACGACACGTCGCGGCCGAAGATCGGATCGGCTGCGCCGAACGGCACCGCGTTCAGGTACTCCAGCACCTGCAGCCAGCTCGTCGAGATCGACAGGCCGACGAGGAGCGAGACGAGCACGGCGCCGATGGTCGCCAGGCGCCGGATCTGCCGGCGATCGAGCACGAGCGGGCGGCCGGTCTGCGTCGCGCCGAAGACGAGATACGGCTGCGCGAGAAAGGACAACGCGAGCCGTATGTTGATCGTCAGGATGACGAAGGCGACGAGGGCGCCGGCGAGGCCGGTGACGAACTGGGCCGTCAGGGTCCGCGTGAATACGGTTTCGTACCCGGTCTCGACGAACCAGAGCCAGTCCGTATAGAACGCGGCGAACGACGGCAGGGCCAGGAAGATCAGGACCGCGAGGGTGACGAACAGAAAGCGGGCGGGTGTTTTCACGAGCGCATCTTCCTGGCGCGACTGACGTCGCGCGCGGCGCAGGTTGACGTCGTAGCCCGGGACGTCAGTCCCGCCTACGACCCGTTCATCCGCGCGACGGCCGTGCGGACGCGGGAGGGCTGGGCGGCGTCGGTCCAGGCGAACACGAGCTGGTCACCGGATCGCGCCATCCGCGGATACCCGCTGGCGCGCGTTGCGGTGAGCGAAGCGATGAGCGCCGTCTGCGCGTCGGCACCGTCCGGCCCGACACGCCGCAGCCGGAACTCGGCGTCGTGGCCCTTCTGCTCGATCCAGCCGACGAGTGCGCGGCCATCGGACAGCAGCTCGAGGGCCACCCGCCCGACGGGCACGCCGAGATCGGCCCGCACGGGCGGGGCGAACGACCGTCCGCCGTCGCGCGAGAAGGCGACCTTCACTTGCGCCTGGCCCTCCGCCGCGGTGAACCACGCGACGGCGACGCGCGTCGCGCCGTCGCTCGCGAGCGCCGGCCCGTTGACCGGACAGCCGGGAATCTTCCAGTTGTCGGCGTGTACGCGCGCGGGTTCGGACCAGCGCGTCCCGTCGAACCGCGCGATCGAGATGTCGCGGATCTCCTCGGCGCTGCGATCCCGATACGCGACGATGAGGCCGCGATCGACGCGCGCCGACGCCGTCGGACAGCAATCACAGGTGCGGCCGTCGACGAGCGTCTCGGGCCGCGGCGCGTCGCCGTCGAACGCGGTCGCGCGCAGCGACATCTCGCCCTTCATGCCCACCATCGCGCCGCCGCCGTGCGTCGCGAAATCGCGGCCGTCGAGCCAGACCAGACCGAGCCCCCCGCCAGGGCGCTCGAAGAGCGTCGCGAAGCCGTGCTCGGTCTCGGTGCCGTCACGGTGCGGCGAAACAGGACGCGACCACGTCCGCCCGCGATCTCGCGACAGCGACACCTTCACGTCGTACGCGTACTTGCCCGGCCCGCGCATCTCGAGCCAGTGCGCCGCGAGCGTCCCGTCGCCCAGGACGGCGATCGACGGGACGTCGGCCCAGTTGGCGAAGAAGCGATCGCGCTCGACGATGGTGCCGGGCCCGGACCAGCGGCGCCCGTCGAACACGGCGAACCGAAAACGGCGCGCGTGACCGGTTCCCACGCGCTCCAGCCAGCTCGCGAACACGCGGCCGTCCTTGCCGGCCGCCAGGTGCGGCTGGGCCGACTCGGGCGCGGCGGGCGACGGCACGTCCTGGAGAGAGGCCTGGATGCGAGAGGCGAGCGGCGACCCGGCGCGGGACGCTTGCTCGCCGGCCCACACCCCGCAGCCAGCGGCCGCGGCGGCGACGGCCAGGACAGCGAGTCCAGCACAGCAGGTCCGATATCGGTTCAGCATAGGCGTCTTCGGCGGCTCACGGACGTCAGGACTGAACCGTCATTCTACCCCAGCGCCCCCGGTGGCACGGCCGGCGACGATCTCCTATCATGATGCGCGGGCCGAGCCACCCCATGTCCATCCTCATCGGGCGCCGCCCGCGGCGGACGGCGGTTCGCGTTGCGGTCCTCGTGGTCGTGAGTGTCGTGGTGTTCCGGTGGGTCCTGATTCCAATCCGCGCCCAGGGCGTGAGCATGCAGCCGACCTACGAGCCGGGCACGTTCCACCTGGTCAGCCGACTCGCGTTTGCGCGGCGGGATCCGGGTCGGGGCGACGTGGTCGCCATCAGGCTCGCCGGGCCGGGCGTGCTGTACGTGAAGCGCATCATCGGATTGCCTGGCGAGCGCGTGCGGATCCGGGACGGACGGGTGTTCGTCGACGACGCGCCGCTCGACGAGCCGTACGTGCGGCACCGGAATTCGTCCTGGAGCCTGCCCGAGACCGCGCTCGGCGCGGACGAGTACTTCGTGGTGGGCGACAACCGCGGCATGCCGATCGGACAGCACGAGCTGGGGAA
>CAYHSN010000039.1:0-13303 GCA_964359235.1 uncultured Vicinamibacterales bacterium
ACCGGAGGTCAGTCGATGCCGTCGTCGCGTCCGACGCGCGTGGTGCGTCGCGCGGTGGCCGTGTGACTGGAGAGCATGCGCATCTTTCTCACCGGCGCGACCGGCTATCTTGGATCGGCCGCGCTGGACGCGTTCATTCGCGCCGGGCATCAGGTGACGGCGCTCGTGCGCAGGCGCGAGCAGGCCGAGCGCCTCATCGCGCGCGGCGTCGAGCCTGTCGTCGGCACGCTCGGCAGCCCAAGGGTCTACCGCAAGGCGGCCGTCGGGTTCGACGCCTGCGTCCACACGGCGTTCGAGTACTCCGAGCGCGGCGCCGAGATCGACCGGATCGCGATCGACACGCTCATCGGCGCGGCCGCCGAAAGGAAACCGGCGTGCGTGATCTACACCTCGGGCATCTGGGTGCTGGGCCACCAGCACAGCCCGGTGGACGAGCAGGTGACGCTCAACCCGGCCGCGATCGTGGCGTGGCGTCCCGATCACGAGCGCAGCGTGCTCGAGGCGGCGAACCTGGGCCTGCGGACCCTCGTGGTCCGGCCCGGCATCGTCTACGGCGGCTCGCGCGGCATCGTCGGAGATTTCTTCAAGGACGCGGCGAACGGCCTGATGCGCGTCATCGGCAGCGGCGAGAACCACTGGCCGGTCGTCTACGACCGCGATCTCGGCGAGCTGTACGTGCGCCTGGCCACGAACCCGGAGGCCACGGGCATCTATCACGCCAACGACGAAAGCGATGAGCGGGTGATCGACATCGTCCAGGCGATCGCCGGTGTGACGGCGGCGAAGCCCGACGTCCGGCACATGCCGATCGACGAAGCGCGGGCGAAGATGGGACCGTACGCCGACGCGCTGGCGCTCGATCAGATCGTGCGCAGCCCCCGCGCGCGCGCGCTCGGCTGGTCGCCGAGCCTGCGGTCCATCGCCGCCCACGCGTCGCGACTGCTCGAAGAATGGAGACGGGGGAGAGCCTGAAGCCCGAAGGCTGAAGCGGGACACGGGCCGAGCCCTTCGACTTCGCTCAGGGCAGGCAGGCTCAAACCGGACGCGGGCCGAGCCCTTCGACTTCGCTCAGGGCAGGCAAGCTCAAACCGGACGCGGGCCGAGCCCTTCGACTTCGCTCAGGGCAGGCAAGCTCGGCCCCTGCTTCACGGAAATCCTCGTGGGGGCCGGCTTCAGCCGGCCCTACCTGCCCGTCCCTCGTTCCTACTTGATCGACACCCCCGCGCTGACCACCATCCGTGTCGTGGGCGGCACGAGCGGCCATTGCTCCGACCACTCCTGGCCCGCCAGCGTGTACCACCGCAGATCGAACGAGAAGCCGATGTGCGGCTTCGCGAACCAGCGTGCGCCGGCGCCGAAGTGGATCGCGCGCTGGCGCGGCAGGCGCTCGGGTTCCTCTTTGGCCGTGAGCCGCATCGTGTAGATGGCGGTGCCCAGTCCTCCGCTGATGTAGCTCCACCCGTTTCCCGACCCGAAGTTGAACGAGACCTGCGGCGCGAAGGCGGCCAGCTTCGTTTCGACTCTCGGACCGATCGGGAGCTTGTTGGCGTCGACCGGTCTGAGATTGCCGCTCGACCAGACGGCCGACGCACCGACGCCGACGGTGAGCTTGCGCCAGCGGAAGGGGTACACGTGCGCGCCGACGCTCAGGCCGCGCCCCCTCGTCGGGAGATTAACCCTCTTGACGTTGAGCGAATCGGCGACCTGGTTGGTCTGGTCGTAGCGGGTCAGCGACACGTGCGCGTCGAAGACGAACCTGCCAATCGGTTCGGACACTTGGGCCGAGCCCGGCGCCGCGGTTGCCAACATGCCGGCGAGTGAGACGAGCGCGATGACAGACGACGGCGCGCGACGGAGCGGCATGCGGATCAGTATACTGAAGGCCGACACCATGCCCGACCTCGTTTCGCTCGACGCCATTCGCGAGGCCGCCCACCGCATCCGTCCCATCGCGCGCGTGACGCCGCTCCACGACGTCTCGCTCGCGGCCGGATTCCCGCTCCGCCTGAAGTGCGAGAACCTGCAGCCGGCCGGCGCCTTCAAGATCCGCGGCGCGTGCAACATGCTGATGCAGCTCGACGCCGAGGAGCGCCGCCGCGGGGTCATCACCTACTCGTCAGGGAATCACGGCCAGGCGCTCGCGCTCGCCGCGAAGCTCATCGGCCTGAAGGCCGTCGTCGTCATGCCGACGACGGCGCCGGCCATCAAGGTCGAGGGCGTGCGCGGGTTCGGGGCCGAGGTGCTCTTCGAGGGGACGACCTCAGCCGACCGGCGCGCGCGTGCGGAGGCCGAAGTCGCCACGCGCGGCCTGATCATGGTGCCGCCGTTCGAGCATCCGTGGATCATCGCCGGGCAAGGCACCGCAGGGATCGAGATCGTCGAGCAGTGCACGGAGCTCTCGACCGTCTACGTGCAGATCGGCGGCGGCGGACTCATCTCGGGCGTCGCCGCGGCCATCAGGCGCCTCAAGCCCCACGTCCGCATCGTCGGCGTCGAGCCCGCCGGCGCGGCAAAGATGAAGGCGTCGATCGACGCCGGCCATCCGGTCACCCTCGAGAAGACCGTGAGCATCGCCGACGGCCTGATGCCGGTCCGGCCCGGCGACCTCACGTTCGCGCATGCCCGGGCGTTCGTCGACGACTTCGTCACCGTCGAGGACGAGGCGATCGCGAAGGCGGTCGTGTGGCTGTTCCGGCACGCGAAGCTCGTCGTCGAGCCGAGCGGCGCGGCGTCGGTAGCGGCCGCGCTCCGGGCGGGCGCGGCCGCGGCGCGCGACGGCACGGTCGTGGCCGTGTTGAGCGGCGGCAACATCGCCCTCGACACGCTGGTCACGCTGGCGGAGCAGGTGCGACAGTCGTAGGGGCCGAGCGTGCCTGTCCCGAGCTGAGTCGAGGGGCTCGGCCCTTTCCGGCGTCTGGCCCGAGGCCCGTCGGCATCTCGGGCCGACCAAGGTCGGCCCCTACGATCGCGACGACTACGATCGCGACGACGATTTCAACAGCGTATTCGCCAACTCAATTCCTTCCTCGACCGTTGTGATCTCCCCGTCGAGCTGGCGCTCGTAGATCTGCCTCAGCACGGCGCCGACGTGCGGACCCGGCGTGAGCCCGAGCGCGAGCAGGTGACGGCCTTGCACGAGCGGCGGCGGGGGCTGGTGCTCCACGCCCAGCCGGCGCGCGCGATCGAGGAACCAGTCCATCGCCGAGCAATCGAACTCGCCCGCGCGGCCGAGACAGTCCGCCTTCGCGAAGAGCGCGAGGAGCTCCAGATCCACCTTCTGCGCCAGGCGCCGGAACGCGCCGTCGCTCACCGGCGTGGACGACTGGTGGAACATGCCGGGCTTCAGATGGTGCGCCACGAGGCCGAGCACGTGCGCGCGCACGTCGAACCCGTCGAGCGTGTGGATGTTGAGGCGATCGAGGAATGCCGTCGCGGGCGCCACGCCGGCGTCCTCGTGATTGTGCGATCGGATGCGTCCGTCGATCACCGCCGTCGTCGCCGGCTTGCCGAAGTCGTGACAGACGGCGCCGAGCATGACGGTGATGTCCCGCGCGCGGTCGAGGCCCGCGGCGTCGAGCAGACGGCGTGACTCATCGATCACCATCAGGGTGTGCACCCACACGTCGCCCTCGGGGTGCCAGTCGGGTTCCTGTTCGCACCCGACGAGCGCCTGAAGCTCTGGGAAGAGTCTCGCGACCACTTCGAGCTCGAGCGCGAGCGCGAAGCCGATCGACGGACGCCGCGCGCGAAGCAGGAGCTTCTCGAGTTCACCCCAGATGCGCTCGGCGGGCAAGTCGTCGAGTGGAATCGTCCGGCAGCGCGCGCGGGTCTCCTCGTCCGGCGTCAGCTCGAAACGCGCGGCGAACTGCACCGCGCGCAGGACGCGCAGGCTGTCGTCGCCGAACGTGCGCGGATCGACGGCGCGCAGCACGCGGCGCTCCAGGTCGGCGCGTCCGCCGTGGGGATCGAGGTAGAGATCTTCCAGGGGATCCCACGCGATCGCGTTGATCGTGAAATCGCGCCGGCGCGCCGCCGCCTCGATCGGCAGGTCCGGATCGCCGGTCACGGCGAATCCGCGATGACCGCGGCCGACCTTCGACTCGCGGCGGGGGAGCGCCACGTCGAGGCCTGCGACCTTGTAGACCGTGAAGCTCTCGCCGACGGTGTCCACGCGGCCGACGCGCTCCAGCAGCGCGCGAAGCCGATCGGCCGGAATGCCGTACACCTCGAGATCGACATCCTTCGACTCGAGGCCCAGCAGCCGATCGCGCACCCAGCCGCCGACGATGAGCGCGCGTCCCCCGTGGCTGCGGACGAGACGGGCGATGTCACGGGCGAGGGCGAGATCCGACATGGTGAAGGAACGAGGAATGAGGAACGCGTAGGGGCCGAGCTTGCCTGCCCTGAGCGGCGTCGAAGGGCTCGGCCCGCCGGTCAACCATCACGCCATCCTGTCTCGGATGATAACAGACACTTGCATGCTAGACTCTTGCCGCATACTCGTTCCTCGGCACTCGTTCCTCGTTCCTGTCACGGTCATGGATCCCACCCTCAGCCTCCTTCGCGACCTCGTCGCCATCGACTCGGTCAACCCCTCGCTCGTGCCGGGCGCGGCGGGCGAGGCCGCCATCGCTGCGCGCATCGCCGAGGAACTCCGCGCCATCGGTCTGGATGTCGAGATCCGGACCGTGCGGCCGGGCCGTCCGAACGTCGTCGGCGTGTTGGAGGGACGCGCGCCCGGCCGGACGCTGATGTTCTGCGGGCACATGGACACGGTGAGCGTCGAAGGCATGGAGCGGCCGTTCGACCCGGTCGAGCGCGACGGCGAGCTGCACGGCCGCGGCGCGCAGGACATGAAAGGCGGTGTCGCCGCCATGATCGGCGCGGCGCGCGCGCTCGCCGGGCGGCTCGAGCGCGGGCGCCTGCTCATCGCGGCGGTCGTGGACGAGGAGTACGCCAGCATCGGCGCCGAGACGCTCGTGAAGGACTGGATGGCCGACGCCGCGATCGTGACCGAGCCGACCGACCTGCAGATCGCCGTCGGGCACAAGGGCTTCAGTTGGCTTGAGGTCGAGACCCGCGGCGTCGCCGCGCACGGCAGCCGGCCGGGAGACGGCCGAGACGCGATCCTGCGGATGGGGCGCGTGCTCGCGCGTCTCGAGCGCCTCGACGAAGAGCTGCAGGCGCGGACGCCGCATCCCATTCTCGGCACCGGCTCGCTCCACGCCTCGCTCGTCACGGGCGGCCGCGAGCTGTCGAGTTATCCGGATCGCTGCGTGCTGCAGATGGAGCGTCGCACGGTGGTGGGGGAGTCGGGCGAGCTGGCGCTCGAGGAAGCGCTTGCGATTCTCTCCGATCTGCGCCGCGAGGATCCCGAGTTCGAGGGCGACGCGCGGCTGATCTTCAGTCGCCCGCCGTACGAGCTCGTCACCGACCACGAGCTGGTGCGCGCGCTCGCCGCCGCGCTCCGCGAGCAGGGTCAGCTCGTGGTCGTGTCGGGCATGAGCTTCTGGACCGACGCGGCCATCCTGGGCCACGCGGGCATTCCCACGCTCCTCTTCGGCCCCGGCGGCGCCGGACTCCATTCGACCCGGGAGTACGTGCGGATCGACGACGTGCTCGCCTGCCGGGATGCGCTCACCGCGCTCGCGCGCGCGTACTGCTGACCTGTCTGGCGTCCGGTATGAGTTGAGTTACCACTCCCGCAGGATCCCTTTCAGCACGAACCCCACGTTCGCCGGGCGCTCGCCGAGCCGCCGCATGAAATACGGGAACCACTCGCGCCCGAACGGCACGTAGACGCGCATGCGGTAGCCGTCGGCGACGAGCGAGGCCTGCAGGTCGCGCCGGATGCCGTAGAGCATCTGGAACTCGAAGGTGTCCTTCGAGATGTTCCGCTCGGCCGCGAACTGCCTGGTCGCCTCGATCATCTTCACATCGTGCGTCGCGATCGCGGCGTAGATACCCTCGCTGAGCAGCGCCTGCATCATGCGCACGAACGCGGCGTCCACGTCCGCCTTGCGGTGGTACGCGACGGTCCTCGGCTCGTTGTACGCGCCCTTGATCAGCCGCACGCGCGCGCCCAGCCGGTTGACCCGCGCGAGGTCCTGCTCGCTGCGCAGGAGCATCGACTGCAGGGCGACGCCGGCGTTCCGGTAGTCGTGGTTCCACAGCGTCTCGAAGATGTCGAGCGTCACCTCGACGTACGGCGAGTTCTCCATGTCGAGCCGCACGAAAAAGTCGTGCGGCCTGGCCGCGTCCAGCACCCGTCGCAGGTTGTCGAGGCACGTGGCGCGGTCGATGATCAGGCCGAGCTGCGAGAGCTTCAGCGAGACGTTGCGCTCGACGCCCGAGGCGACGATGCGCTCGATGAGCGAGACGTAGGCGCGTGTCGCGGCGTCGGCTTCGGCCGCGCTGGTGACGCTCTCCCCGAGGTGATCGAGCGTGATGAACATGCCGCTCCGCTGAAGCGCGCGCGTCGCCTCCAGGACTTCGTCGACGGTCTCGCCGGCGATGAACCGGCGGCCGAAGCCGCCGGACGGGCGGAAGCCGTAGCGCGACGCGAGGCGTTTCAGAGAGCGGCTGCGGGCGAGGGCATGGAAGAAGGCTTTCGAAACAGCATCCAGCATTATCAGTGCGTCCGGGAATGACGGTCGGTTGGGGCGGCGAAGAGATGTTGAATGGTGCGCGCGTAGTACCGCAGCACGACGCGGTCGCGCACCCGGTACCGTCCGCCGCGCTCGACGACGAGGACGTGGCGGCCGACGAGCGCTTCGGTGCCCTGCTCGACCGCCTCGCGACCAGTCTCGACGCCGAGGTTCGCGCCCATCGGCCGGAGCGTCGCGATGAGCGCCTCGACGCGTTCCTCGAGTTCGTGCCGGGTGGCCCACGGTCGCATGGCTGTCGCCAGCAGCGCCGTCGGCAGGACCTTGTAGAGCAAGCCGATGCGCGTGCGGATGTCGTGCGCGAGGGCGAGCGCGTCGCGCCGCGAGTCGGGATCGTACTGGCGGAGCTGGATCGGCTCTCCGAACGTGACGAACGCGCGGGACTGGTAGCCGACCGCGTAGCGCACCATCTCGGCGACTTCGCGCGCGAACGGGCGGCTGCTCCGCTTCAGCGCCTGCCGCGAGAGCATGTGGTCCTCGAGCACCAGGTCGTAGGCGACCGCCGTGGGGATCACGACCGGCGACGCGTCCTGGGCCAGCAGCGCGGCGTGCAGCAGCCCGGTCTTCGGCGCCTTCAGCTCGCCGCTGTAACTCCGGCCGCCCTCCAGATAGAAGAACAGGTCGCGCCGACGGAGCATCTCCGCGATGTACGCTCTCAGCGTCGTGAGATAGACCGGGTCTTTCGTGTTGCGGCGGATCGGAATCGCGCCCGTCACGTGCTTGTGCAGGAGCCCCAGCGGGCCGCCGAACAGGTTGATGCCCGCCGCGATCACCGGGGGACGCACGCCGTTCTCGTCGAGCACCAGCAGCTCGACGAGGTAGTCGGTGTGGCTCTTGTGGTTCGAGACGTACACGACGCGCCCGGCGGCGGTTGCGCGCGTGACGAGGTCGACGTGTTCGGCGTGGCGCGCGATTTTGCGGAGAATCGGATACAGCGGGTGCTTGAGCGCGCGGTAGAAGGAATAGCGCTGCGTCGTCCGCAGCTCGTCGAGGTACGAGCGGATGCGCCCTTCGACGTCGTCGCCGCCCCGGCCGGCCTCGCCGCGCAGGTAGCGCGCCACGTCCTCGCGCGCGAGGACGGCCCGTGTGAGGTCGTCGCGCACCACGCCCTAGACTATAGCAGAACGCGCGCGTACGCTTGCGGCCACAAAGGCACGAAGGCACGAAGGCAGATGTGGCGCAGGTCTCAGAGGCTGTGCGTGAACGGCTTTCAGCCGTCAGCTTTCAGCCATCAGCTATCAGCCGTCAGTGTGTGCCCGCCTCGAAAAACCATAGGGATTTTCGTGACTGGCGCTGAGCGCTGAGAGCTGAGAGCTGAAAGCGACAGATCTCTTCACACGCTCTCAGACCTGTGCCACATGAGCATCTTGTCGTAGCGCCGAACTTCAGTTCGGCGTCAGAAGTCGAGCTTCAGCCCGAAGCGGAAGATCCGCGGCCCGATGACCACCGTCGGTCGCATGAAACGCTGGTACTCGACGAGCTGGCCGTCGACGACCACCGTCCGACGCCCGGTGACGTTGTCCTGGCTCTGCGCGGCGTTCGAGTTCGTGATGTTGAACGCGTCGAAGAAGACCCCGACCTTGCGGCCGCCGCCGACGCGGAACTCCTTCTCGAGGCGCGCGTCGAAAATCGTCACGTTGTCTTCGCGGTACTTGTCGAAGCCTTCGGCCGTGTAGTTGAACGTGCCGCTGCGCAACCCGGTCACCTGGACGATGCGGCGCAGCGGATCGCCGCTCTGGTGCCGCACGATCGGCGAGATCACGATGTCCCACGGCGCGCGGTACGTGCCGAACGCCTTGAACGCCCACGTCGTCGTCCGATACTCGTTGTAGAGCGCCTGGTTCGGGTTCTGCGGGTGCCCGTTGAGCGTCTGGTGGTTCCACGTGTAGACGCCGCTCGCCACGAGCGACCACCGGCCCGTCATGCGCTTGTTGATCGTGACGTCGATACTTCTGTAGTCGAGATCGTTGTCCTCCGGCGTGCTCAGCATCGTCCGGCTCGGCAGAATCGTGACGGGGGAGGGAATATCGAACACCGTGACCGTCCCGACATCGTCCGCGTTGCCGCGGACGCCGTCAGGCCCCGAATCGTAGCCCGTCGCTGTGCCGGTGTAGAGCGACGCCACGCGGTTGAGCTCGATGTTCTGATAGAGGTTCTGCTGGCGCTTGTAGACATACCCCACCCGACCCGACACGGCGGGCACGATCTCGCGCTCCACGAACACGCTCATGTCGTCGGTGTGCGGCTGGGCGAGCTTCGGATCGACCGAGTTCGACACACCACCAGAGCTACTCACAAGCGTCCCAAGCTCGTTCAGGGTGAAGAACCGATCGCTGTTCAGATCGCTCCAGTTGAACGTGTAGCTGGTTTCCTGGATGGGGTTGATATCGTCACGCGGGCCCGGGTTGTGCCAGTAACGGCCCCAGCTCGCCTTGAGCACGGTCTTCCCGTTGCCCTGCAGGTCGTACGCCACGCCGAACCGCGGGCCGAACGCCGCGCCGTAACGGACAATGTCGCGACGCGCGGGCACCGTGAAGGTCGGAAACGACGAGGGGATCGAGTACCCGTTTGGCAACGCCGTCCCCGCGTAGAAGAAATTGCGGAACGGGTGCTCGTCGACGGTCTGCTCGGGGTAGTAGACCTCGTACGAGTCCCACCGCACTCCTGCGTTCAGGGTCAGCTTGCGGCCGACGTTGATCTGATCCTGCACGTACGCGCCGTGGTGCCAGAGCGAATTCTCGGAGTCGCTGGGCGTGTTGTACAGGGTGACGCGGTACGGCCTCGTGAAGTCCGGCGACCCCGCCGGGCTGTTGAAGCTCATCTGGAAGCCTTCCTTGTAGCCGTTGGCTTCGTAGTGCAGGACTTCCCACTCGGTCAGGTATCCCATCCTGAGGGCGTGGCTGCCGCCCAGGAAGTCGTCCTCGTACAGGGTGCCTGACCAGTCGAACTGCCAGCGCCGCCGATAGGTCTGGTCCGCGTACGCGCTCCCTTCGACGTTGCCGGTGCTGACCTCCGAACGGCGGTTGACGAGATTCTCGCCGAGCACGATGTCGGCGCCGTAGGCGTAATCGATCCAGTTGTAGCCCCAGGTCGACATCCGCGCGTTGAAGAAGAATCTCGGGCTGACGATGCGGTTCCACTCGGCGTTGCCGTAGGTCGAGATGCTGTCCTGCTTGTACACCGCGTCCGCGTAAAGGGTACTGCTCGCGCCACGTCTCGGCTGCAGTTTGCGGCGCAGTTGCACGTAGTGCGAGAACCGGTTGTTCGAGCCGAGCTGGTAGGTGAGCTTGTAGGTGATGTGGTACAGGCCCGTCATGAACTCGAAATCGCCCGGGCGCTCGACCGGGTAGCCCGTGACCTTGATGCCGATGTCCTGAGCGCGGGTCGATACGAAGTACCAGAACGTGTCGCGCTTGAACGGCCCGCCGACCTGCAGGTTCGCGTCGTAGTACTTCGTGATGCGCGTCCCTTCGCCGACGCCGAGCCGGCGCAGCCGATCGTCAACGTTCTTGCCCTGCAGATCCTGGTTCTCGTAGTCCAGGTAGAACTCGGTCTTGAAGTCGTTGCCGCCCGACTTGAGCACCGCGTTGAGCTGCACGCCCGGCGTCGGCATCGACGCGTCGTTCGAGTCCGTGCCAATCTGGACTTCTTCGAACGCGCCGTAGTCGAAGTAGCCGGTGCCGCCCGTCCCCTCCGTCGAGTTCACGCCGTCGATGGACACGCGCACTTGGCCCGACATGCCGTAGGCGGTGTAGCCGGTCTGCGTGCCCGCCGTCGATCCGCCCACATCGAAGCGGGTGACCATCGTGCCCGGGGCGACAGCCAGGAGCGACCAGATGTCGCGCGCGTTGGGTAGGTTGGCGAGCAGTTGCGCGTTGAAGTTGTTCTGGACGTTCGTGTTCTGGATGTCGACCACGGGCGACTCGCCCGTGACCGTGACCGATTCCTGCAGGCCCGCCAGCGCGAGCTGCACGTTGATGGTGGCCGTGAAGCCGATGCTCACGACGATGCCGTCCCGGATGACCGTCGTGAAGCCCGCCAGCTCGTACGCGAGCCTGTAGGTGCCCGGCGGCAGCGCCGGCAGGCGGTACTGCCCATGCTCGTTGGACACGGAGGTCTGCGCGCCCATCAGCGCGGGACCGGTGGCCGTGACCGTGACGCCCGGCAGCATGGCGCCGGTGTTGTCGGTAATGGTGCCGTTGACACTCCCGCTCGTCGGGCCTTGCGCCCAGGCCGACGCCGGGAGCACTACCGCAACGCAGACGATGAAGAGAAACACGAGGCGAGACGCGCGATCGCTCATGGGCTCCTCCTTGAGGACGAGACGACGCCCGAGAGACGACGGCTAACGAGGGGTCCGAAACGCGCGACGGAGGTTGATTCCTACCTTAGCGCAAACCTCGGGGAGGAGCAATGACGGGGAGAAGACCGCGTCAGTTCTCAGCGGCCTCGTACCCCAGCAGCAGCAATCCTCCCGCCGCGGTGAGAATCGCGAGCGCGACCGACAGCCCGTGCAGCCGCTCGAACCGCGCGCGGCCCGGGTCGCCGGCGGTGAGCGTCGACGAAGGCACGCCGAGCTCGGCCTGCGTGCGCTCGACCTGGCCGGTGAGCACGAGGCCCGAGTACAGCGTCAGCGCGAGCATCACGCCGAGGACACCGACGCGAATGCCGAAGTGCACGGGCTTGGGGCCGAGCAGGCGGCGGGCCACGAGAGAGAGCAGCAGCACGGCGGCCGCGCCGTACGCCACGTAGTGGAACCGCTCGAAGATGGCGGCGAACAGGTAGCCGACCAGCATCCGGCCCGATTCGATCTGGCGCGCCTCGACGACGTCGAACGCCGTCGGCGCCACGAGCGCCCCGAGCGTCACCAGACCGCCGATCCAGACGACGAGCGCCACGAGTGCGAGGTACCGGAGTGCGCGCATCCGAATCATTATAATGGAGCCTCTCCGGCGGCGCAGGGCGCGCGCCTCGTGATAGACTTCCGCGTCCTTTTCACCCGTTCGAGGTCATGGTGTCACGCACGACGACGGTCTCCGTCTCCGCGCTCCGCAACATCGCCACCAGGCTCCGCATCGATTCCATCCGCTCCACCACGGAAGCCGGGAGCGGACATCCGACGAGCTGCATGTCGGCAGCCGAGATCGTCGCGACGCTCTTTTTCGCCGAGATGCGCTTCGATCCGAAGAACCCGCAGGATCCCGACGCGGATCGCTTCGTGCTCTCGAAGGGGCACGCCGCGCCGATCCTGTACGCCGCGTGGGCGGAAGCCGGCGCGTTCGATCGATCGGCGCTGCTGCGGCTGCGCAAGTTCGACTCGGACCTCGAAGGCCATCCGACGCCGCGCCTGCCGTTTGTCGATGTGGCGACGGGCTCTCTCGGGCAGGGCCTGTGCGCCGCGATCGGCATCGCGCTCAACGCGCGGCGGATCGGATCCGACTACCGGACCTACGTGCTCATGGGCGACGGCGAGTCGGCCGAAGGCGCGGTGTGGGAAGCTGCGCAGGCCGCGGTGTACCACACGCTCGACTCAATCTGCGCGGTGACCGACGTTAACGCGCTCGGGCAGAGCCGCGACACGCAGTGGCGCCACGACACCGAGGAGTTCGCGCGCCGCTGGCGCGCGTTCGGCTGGCACGCGATCGCCGCCGCCGGCCACGACGTCGACGCGCTCGTCACCGCGTACGCCGAAGCGCGCGCGACGAAGGGCCGTCCGACGATGATCCTGGCCCGCACGCTGAAGGGCAAGGGCGTTGCCGCGATCGAAGGCAAGGACGGCTGGCACGGCAAGCCGCTTAGGAAAGGCGCCGAAGCCGACGCGGCGATCGCCGAGCTGGAGGCGCAGTTGGTCGAGGAGACGGGTCTCAGGCCCGTCATTCCGCCGCCGGCGAACCGCGCCCGCGCGCCGCATGCGCCGCCCGACCACCTCACGCTCCCGCCGCCGGCCTACAAGACGGGCGACAGCGTCGCGACGCGCGAGGCCTGGGGCGCCGCGATCGCCGCCCTCGGGGCGATCGATCCGCGCATCGTTGCGCTCGACGCCGACGTCAAGAACTCGACCTTCAGCGACAAGTTCGAGCAGGCGCACCCCGATCGCTTCTTCCAGTTCTTCATCGCCGAGCAGGCGATGATCGGTGCCGCGATGGGCCTGGCTGCCCGAGGCGCCATCCCGTTCGCCTCGAGCTTCGCGTGCTTCCTGGGGCGCGCCGCCGACTTCATCCGCATGGCCGGCATCTCGAGCGTCAACGTCAAGCTCACCGGCTCGCACGCCGGCGTGTCGATCGGCGAGGACGGTCCCTCGCAGATGGCGCTCGAGGACCTCGCGATGATGCGCGCCGTGCCGAACTGCGCGGTGCTCTACCCGTGCGACGCGGTGAGCACCGAGCGGCTCGTCGCCGAGATGGCCGCCGCGAAAGGGCTCGCCTACATGCGCACGACGCGGCCCAAGACGCCGGTCATCTACGACGCGTCCGAGCAGTTTCCCATTGGCGGCTCGAAGGTGCTGCGCGAAAGTCCGCGCGACGTTGCGACGGTCGTGGCCGCCGGGATCACCGTGTACGAGGCTCTGAAGGCGCACGACCTCCTGCAGCGTGAGGGCGTCGCGATCCGTGTGATCGATGCGTACTCGGTCCAGCCGA
>CAYHSN010000040.1:0-1294 GCA_964359235.1 uncultured Vicinamibacterales bacterium
GGAAGAAGATCAGGCTCTGGTTCTTGAGCTGGATCTCCTTGTCGTCCAGCCGCCGCGACAGCAGCATCGTCCGGAACGCGCCGACCAGCTCGTCGCGGGTCAGTCCTTCGTAGGACGGTGCGCGCTCACGGGTGTCGCGAGCCGCACCGTTCTTCACTGCCGATCCCTTCATGCAGCGGATCCCCCTGACCTGGGTGTGGGAGTTGCCGTGAGGCGACACGGGATTATAGCACCCGGGTGGTATACTTTCGGCCGTCTTGACACCGTGAAACGCGCGGCGGCCGCGCAGGAGAATCGAGAGTGATGGCACAGAATCCGGGCGTGAGCCTGTATCGCTGGGACGAGCTGGAGCTCGAAAAGGTCACCGAGATGATCTCGCGCAAGATCGTGACGGGCGCGCGCGAGATGATCGCGCAGATCTACCTGAAGAAAGGCGCGCTCGTGCCCATGCACTCGCACGAAAGCGAGCAGATGACCTACGTGCTGCAGGGCGCGCTGAAGTTCCTCATCGGCGGCGAGGAGATGACCGTCCGCGAGGGGGAGCTGCTGCACATCCCGTCGTGGGTGGCGCACCAGGCCGAGGCGCTCGACGACACCTTCGAGCTCGACGTGTTCAGCCCGATTCGCCAGGACTGGCTCGACAAGACCGACGACTACTTCAAGAAGTAAGAGGCATCGACCATGACACCGCTCATCATCCTGCTCGGACTCTTCGGCGTGATTGGCGTCTGGCTGATCGCCATATACAACCGCTTCGTGGCGCTGCGCAACCAGACGCAGAACGGGTGGAGTCAGATCGATGTGCAGCTCAAACGCCGGCACGATCTGATCCCGAACCTCGTGAGCACCGTGAAGGGCGTGATGGAGTTCGAGCGCGACACGCTCACCGCGGTGGTCGAGGCGCGCGCGAAAGCCGTGGCCGCGACGGGCCCGGCGTCGGCGGCACGCGCCGAGGGCGAACTGACGCAGGCGCTCGGCCGGCTCTTCGCGCTCGCCGAGAACTACCCGCAACTGCGCTCGAACGAGAACGTGAAGATGCTGCAGGAAGAGCTGTCGTCGACGGAGAACAAGATCTCGTTCGCGCGGCAGTTCTACAACGACATCGCGACCAAGTTCAACACGGCGCTGCAGACGTTCCCCGCCAACGTGCTCAACGCCATCTTCGGCTTCACGACGGCCGAGCTGTTCCTGGTGACCGACGCGGCCGAGCGCGACGTGCCGAAGGTGGATCTGTCGATGAGGAAGTAACGAGTAACGGGTAACGAGGAACGAGGAACGAGGAACGAGGAACGAG
>CAYHSN010000040.1:1394-13270 GCA_964359235.1 uncultured Vicinamibacterales bacterium
ACGAGGAACGAGGAACGAGTCGGTGCTGAGCTGCCTGGGCTCTGGTCCCCGGCCTCCGGCCTCTGGCCTCCGAACATGAATCTCCTCGAGCAACAGGCCGCAAACCGGCGACGCACGGTGCTCATCATGGCCGTCTTCGTCGGTTTCTTCGTGTTCCTCGGCATGGGGTTCGACCTCTTCATGCTGGGCGCCGACAGGCCCTTCGTGCCCATCGGCGCCGTCGTCGCGCTCGGTGTCGGTTCGGTGTCGGCGCTGGCGGGCTACTTCAGCGGTGACAGGGCCGTGCTCGCCTCGGCCGGGGCCGTGCCCCTGGTCACCGCGGGCGAGACCGCGTCCGGCGATCGGCGCTTCAAACTCCACCAGCTCCAGAACGTCGTTGAGGAGATGGCGATCGCGGCGGGTCTGCCGCGGCCGAAGGTCTTCGTCGTGCCCGACGCCGATCCGAATGCCTTCGCGACGGGCCGTGATCCGGCGCACGCGTCGGTAGCGGTCACCGAGGGGTTGCTCGACACGCTCGACCGCGACGAGCTGCAGGGCGTCGTCGCCCACGAGATGAGCCACATCCGCAACTTCGACATCCGGCTCATGACCGTGATCGCCGCCCTCATAGGCGCTGTCGTGCTGCTGTCAGACTGGGCGGGCCGGTCGATGCGCTGGGGCATTCCGCGCGGCGGACGGCGGAGCCGCGGCAGCAAGGGCGGGGGTGGCGCGATCATGCTGGTCGTGCTCGTGATCTGGCTGGTCGCGGTCATCCTCGCACCCTTCATCGCACAGCTTCTGGCGTTCGCCGTGTCACGCCAGCGTGAGTACCTCGCTGACGCGTCGGGCGCGGAGCTGACGCGCAACCCCGGCGCGCTCGCCGGCGCGCTCGAGAAGCTCGAAGGGCACGTCGCGCCCACGCGCGCGATCAAACGCGGCAGCGCCCATCTGTGCATCACGGACCCGCTCGGGCGGAAGGTGGATCTCAAGGAAGGCTTCTGGGCGGATCTCTTCGCGACGCATCCGCCGATGGCCAGGCGGATTGAGGCACTGAGGAAGATGGCGTTTCAGAGAGCTTGAATTGAATTGAAGGAACGAGGAACGAGGAACGAGGAACGAGTTTGGGGGCTGGGTATGGCAGTGAACACACAGGCGGCAGGACTGACAGTCGTGCGGATCTCGCTCGGTGTCTTCTTCGTCTTCGAAGGCATCAACAAACTGAGCTGGCTGCCCGACGGCGGGGCGCTGGCCAAGCAGCTCGGCGAGTGGCTCCAGAGCGCGCCGCCGTCGAGCCGTTGGTACCTCGAGACGGTCGCGATACCAGCCGCACCCATCCTGGCGCGCGTCGTGATGCTCGGCGAGCTGGCACTCGGGCTGGGTCTTCTGGCCGGGGTGTGGGTACGGCTCGCCGCGGCGCTCGGCTTCCTGATGGTGCTGAACTTCCACTTCGCCGCGGGCCGCGTGTTCCAGTACAGCTTCCTCACCAACGGCTACGGCCTGCCGGTGCTCGGTGGGCTGCTGGCCCTCGCCATCGGCGGATCGAAACTGCCCTGGAGTTTGAAAGGATGAAGTCGTAGGGGCCGACCTTGGTCGGCCCGCCAGTGGGGCTCAGTGCACGCGGTCGCGCCAGTTGTCGCGCCGCCCGCCTGAGTGCACCTCGAATCGCCTGCGCAGCCGCTGCATCTTCCAGCGCAGGTAGCGCGATTTCACATCCGAGACGATCCCGCGGGATCCCTTCAAGTACAGATAGCCGACTACGAGACCGCCGAGGTGCGCGGTGTGCGCGACGCCTCCGCCTCCGCTGCCGGCAGAAGCCATGAAGGCGATCGCGCCGATGATGAGCACGAAGTACTTCGCCGGGATCGGGAAGAGCAGAAACATCAGGATCGGCCGGTCCGGGAAGTACATCGCGAACGCCATGAGCAGGCCGTACAGCGCGCCCGACGCGCCAAACGTCACCGCGTAGTAGATCTGCGTCGACACGTCCAGCGGCAGAAGCGACCACAAGAGCGTCGTCGCCGCCGCGCCGAGGCCGGCGACCGCGTAGTACCGCAGGAAGAAGCGCGTCCCCCACAACCGCTCCAGCTCGACGCCGAACATCCAGACGCCCAGCATGTTGAAGAGGATGTGCATCAGGTCGCCGTGCACGAACATGTACGTGACTGGCTGCCAGAGCCAGACACGGCCGAACACGGCCTGCGGCACCAGGCCGAGCACGATCGTGAGCACGGGAAAGATCCACGTGAGCGCGTAGACCGCGACGTTCGCCCAGATGAGGTACTTGACAGCGGGGGTGATCGGTCCGGGCCCGAAGGCGTACGACGCGCTGGCGTAGCGGGGGGGACGGCGCATCAGAAGGATCTCGCGATCGAGATGGCTATCGTACTACATCCTCGAGCGCCGCCGGCTCGGCGAGCGCCGCACCCAGGCCCGATGCGCCGTGCACGCGGGGCACCGGAGGCAGAGGCCACGCCAGAAGCGCCGCCACGAGCGGGAGCGACGCCATGATCATCAGGATGGGCTCAATGCCGAGACGATCGGCGAACAGGCCGACGATGGGGACCGCAATGCCCGCCGTGCCCCACGCGCCGCCCATCAGCAGCGAGGACACGGTTCCCGGACTGACTGGCGCGACGAGTTGCCCGTAGGTGATGTTGACCGGCAGCGTCGAGAGCAGAAAGAATCCGCCAATCGCAAGGGTGATCATGAACGGCCATCCGGAGAGCGCCGGCGCGATGGCGAGAAACGGCGCGCACAGCACGAGCGAGAGGATGATCACCCGCCGCGGGCCGAAGCGGTCGGCGGCGGGACCGCCCAGGAATCCGCCGACGCCGCTCGTCAGCAGGTACGCCGCGAACGCCGATCCAGCCTGACCGAGCGACAGACCGCGCCGCGTCAGCATCACGGGCACGAAGGTCGCGAACGACAGCGCGGTCAGCGTGCGCAGGACGACAACCAGGTACAGCAGCGTCAGCGGCCGTGCGTACCGGCGGAGGCCGCGCAGCCCGCCGTCGCTCCGGTGGCGGTCCGGCTCGAGGCGCGGCGCTCGCGGGAGATAGAAGGCCAGCACGATCAGGCCCGGCAGCGCCAGGAGGGGCGTCCAGGGCAGGCCGAGGCGATCGACAAGCGGCGCGAAGATCAGCGGTCCCAGCGAGAAACCCAGCGTGCCGCCGCTGATGTACACGGACATGGCGAGTCCCGGTCGAACGCCGCCGTACCGATGGGTCGCCGCTGCGGCCGGGGGATGAAACGCCGCGCTTCCCAGGCCGCCCGCGACCAGAATCGCGCCGAGCATGAACGTCGACGTCGCCAGTCCGATGAGGCTCAGGAACAGGACCGCGACGACCGGACCGACCATCACCAGCAACCGCGGCCGCCAGCGGTCGGCGAGGCGACCGAACCCAAGTTGCGCAACGGAGGCCGCGAGCTGGAAACTCATCGCCAGCGTGCCGGCTGTCGCGAGCGACAGGCCGAGGCGCGGGATGAGCAGCGGCAAGAGCGGCGCGTAGATGTTGGTGTAGCCGTCGACGGCCAGATGGGCCGCAGCGAGCAGCAGCACGGTCGGGGACACGCCGAGCCAGCGGGCGAGTGCGTGGGAGAAGCGGTCGATCAACGCGGCTCCCCGGACGATGTCACGCGCGCGCCCATCCGCCGTAGGGCGTCATCGAATTCCTGAATGCGCAACAGTTTCGCGGAGACGGCCAGTACGGCGATGCCGGCGCCAATCGCACCGAGGACCCGGACGAATCGCGCGAGGAGACTGGCGCCAGGCAGGACCCCGCTGAGCGCTGCGTCGGCGCCGTACGCCGCGGCGCCCATGACGAGCGACGCGACGGCGATCTTGGCGAGCGTCACGGCAATCCGCGGACCGTCGATCCCGCCCAGCCGCCGGCCCAGCAGATAGAGCAGCAGCGAGGCGTTGAACAGCGCCGCGAGCGCGGTGCCGAGCGCGAGGCCGCGGTAGCCCATCACCCGTACGAGTGAGAGGTTGAGCACCAGGTTGATCGCGACCGTTGCCGCGCTGACGAGGACCGGCGTCCGGCTGTCGCGAAGGGCGTAGAAGGTCGGCGTGGCGATCTTCACCACCGAGTAGCCGACCAGACCGGGCGCGTAACACATCAAGGCGGCAGCCGTCGGCGCCGTGCTCCGATCGATCGCGAACTGGCCGCGCTCGAAGAGGAGCGAGACGATCGGCGTCGCGAGCGCGACGAGGCCGACAGTTGCCGGCACATTCAGCATCATCATCATGCGCAGCCCGCTCGAGAGCGTTCGCCGCATGCCGTCGGTGTCGTTGACGGCCGCGTAGCGGGAGATTTCGGGGATCGCGGCAGTCGCGATCGATACGCCGAAGAGCCCGATGGGGAGATACATCAGCCGGAACGCGTAGCTCAGCCACGACACGGCGCCGGTTCCCTCGCCGGTCGCCAGCACCGTGTTGACGAAGATGTTGATCTGCACGGCCGCAAGGCCCAGCGTGCCGGGCCCCATCAGCAGCAGCACTTCCTGCAGGCCGCGATCGCGCGGATCGACGATCGGACGGTACCGGAAACCTTCACGGCGCAGCATCGGCCACTGGATGGCGATCTGCCCGAGCCCGCCGACCAGCGTGCCGATGGCGATGCCTGCGACGGGCGGCAAACCCACCGCCGGCATCAACGGCACCGCGACGAACGCGCACAGAATCGTCGCGACGTTGAACATGGCGGGCGAAAGCGCTGGAATGAAGAAATGGTGCAGCGCGTTCAGCATGCCCATCATGGCCACGGCAACCGCGACCATGGTCAGGAAGGGCAGCATGATGCGCGTCAGCGTGATCGTGAGCTCCAGCTTCGACGGCACCGTCGCGTAGTCGCCCGCAATCAGGCGCACGAGCGGTTCGGCGAACACGAGGCCGGCCACGACCAGCGCACCGGTGACGAGGAGGAGCGCGGTGATCACGAGGTTCCCGAGCCGCCACGCGTCGGCCTTTCCGCGCGTTGTGAGGTAACGGGTAAAGGTCGGGACGAAGGCGGCGCTCATCGCGCCTTCGGCGAACAGATCGCGGACCAGATTCGGGATGCGGAAGGCGACAAAGAAGGCGTCCATCGCGTCGCCCGCGCCGAAGAGCGCCGCCAGCACCAGTTCGCGGACCACGCCGAGCGCGCGGCTCGTCATCGTGGCGACGCTGATGACCCAGGCCGATCGCGCGAGACGGCTGCTCATGGAATCTCCTCAGAGGCCCCTACGGTGAACCGGGGCCCCTGGAGGATGGATGAATGAACGAACCCCCTTGGGAGGAGGTGTGGCTGTCGCCAGCCCGATCCGCTCACTGTGAAGTCCCGCTCAGTTTCTTCCGGACTTTCTCGTTCACCTCCCGCCCGTCGATTGTGAACGCGGCGAGCTTCGGCATCACCACCTTCATGACGCGCCCGAGATCCTTGAGCGAGGCCGCGCCGGTCTCCGCGATCGCCGCGTCGATGGCAGCCTCGACCGCCGCCGGATCGGCCGCCGCCGGCAGGTAGGCTTCCAGCACGGGAATCTCAGCGGTTTCGCGATCGACGAGATCTTGGCGTCCGCCTTGGCGGAACAGATCGATCGAGTCCTTGCGCTGCTTGATGAGGCCCATCACGACCTGGCGTTCTTCGGCCGCGTCGAGCGCGTGTCCGCGCTCGATCTGCCGGTTCGTGAGCGCGGTCTTGAGCATGCGAAGCGGCGCGAGCCGGGCCTGATCTTTCGTCTTCATCGCGCCGGCGATGTCCTTCGTGACTTGCTCGAACAGAGTCATGCATCTTTCCTCTGAAGCCGAACGATTCGTAGCCCGGGCCGACCAAGGTCGGCCCCTACGCCTGCCTCCCTACCGATCGTAATCCGAGTCGCCGAGCGTGAAGTGCCACCGATCCGTGTGCTGGTAGAAGTCCGCGCCGACTTCCGTGGCGTTGACCTTCACGAACATGTCGATGGGCGGCCCGACCTGGAAGTAGCCGGAGCGGCGCAGGCTTCGCCGGAACCCGGCGTGCAACAGGTAACAGCGAATCTTGTCCGAGTCGGCGGCGCGCGCCTCCCGATCGACCCACGCCACGAGCGTGTTCAGTCCCGCCTCGTCGTCCGGATCGACGAGGAGATCGACGATCAACGTGACGCGCCCGAGCGGCTCGTGCAGGTGCCGGTAGACGACATAGCCGGCGGTCTCGTCGCCGCGTCGGAGCGCCGCGACGGAGTAACGTACGTGTGGCGGCGCGATGAACCGCCATTGCAGGTAGCTCGCGTCACGCCGCACCGCCAGATCGAAGCGCGCAGCGGTCCGCTGCCACAAGGCCGTGATGCCTTCCTCGAACCGCCGGATGAGCCGCGTCTCGGCCGCGAGCGGCCGCGTCCGCGAGACGAACCTGACAAGCGGCAGCGAGAGCGCCGACACGAGCCGGTTGATCGACACCGGCCAGTTCGGAATGCGCAGCGCGCGGCGCGAGAGCGGCTTGACGAGGCAGGGGAGCGACACGACGGGCCAGCCCAGCTTCCGAAACAGTCCGTGCGATGCGCCGGCCAGCCCCAGTCCGAGCGAGGCGCCCGTGCTCGCATCCCACGTCCGAATGAGCGACTCGCCGAGACCTTGCCGCTGGCGCTCGGGTGTCACCATCGCGTCGGCGCCCCAGGCCCCGTTGATCTCGTGTCCCCGCACCGAGAGCCGCACCGGCATGGCCGCGACCTGGCCGATGACCGCGGGGCCTTCGCGCGCGACCCAGATTTGCGGTTCGCCTCGCGTGTATGGATTCACGCGGTACTGCCAGTCCCACCGCAGACGGCTCGCCTCGGCCGCGTCGTGACCGAAGACGCGACGGTACAGCGCGTCGAGCGCGCGGCGATCGTCAGGACGGTAGCGTTCGATCTGAGCCACCAGCGGTACCTCGGGATGGACGGGCGGCGATCGGAGATCCGTACGCGCGACCTGTGCGAATTCTAGCGCACAACGGCCGCGACGAGGCGCAGCGGGCGCGGGGGTCGTGCAGGCGACGGAAGAGGAACGACCGATCGGATCAGAACGATCCGCCGCCGGGTTTCTTCGGCGGCGGCTTCTGGGCGGTCCCGGTCGGCGATGTCGGCGTCACGGGATTCGGATTGAACCCCGGCACCGGTGACAAGCCGGCCGCCGGGTTGGTCACCGGCGGCAACTGCTGGTCTGATGTCGGCGGCAGACCCGGCCTCGGTGAGGCGACTGCGGGCGCCCCCTGCGGCGGCGGCTGTTGCTGCTGTTCGGCGGCACCTGTCCCTTGGAACGGAACCGGGTTCGGCTGCAGGAAGATCGGCGCCTGCGCGCCGCCCCTCACGCCGGCCGGCACGCCGCCCGGAAATGGCGGGGTCAATTCAGGTTCGCCCTCTTCCGGTTCGTACTGATCGTCGGCGGCGGGTGGTTGCGCCGGCTGCGGGACGAACGGCTGCGGTTGCGCCGCGGAGGGAGGCGCGGCCGACGCCGGCGGCGCCTTGCTCGTGGCCATGATCAAAATCCGGTCGAACTGCGAGGCGCCAGAAGCGCCGTCCGCCCGCGGCGCGGCCAGGTAGCCGGCCGCCGAGCGCAGCAACACGTCGAGGGCCTGCCTCTCCGGCACAGCCGTCAGGCGCAGCGTCACAGGCGGGCCGGTCAGTCTGTCGAGGTTGACGATGCGGCTCTCGCCGACCCTGGCCCATTCCTCGAGGATCTTGTTGACGGGAACGTTGTCGGCCACGAGCGTCACCAAGCCATCCTTGATGGTGAGCTGTAGCTCGTTCGCCTGAGCCGACGCGGCACCTGCAATGAGCAGGGCCGCCAGCGCGATGGAACGCAGAGCTGGCTGGGTCATGGCGGCTCTCCGGGAGCGATGTCCAGTATACGCCTGTACGCCCCGGCGGGAGGCCCTACGGTGGATTTCACGAGCGTCCGCGCGCGCGGACGTGGTCGATCACTCGCCGCAGAATGTCGTCCAGCGCCACCGTGGGTGCGTAGCCCACGAGCGCCGCAATCTTGCGGATATCCGGGACGCGGCGAGGCATGTCTTCGAAGCCGGCCTCGTAGGCCTGGTCGTAGGGGATGAACACCACCTCCGACCGCCCGCCCGTCATCGCCCGGACTCGCTGGGCGAGGTCGCGAATTGTGACCTCTTCGGGATTACCGATGTTGAACACCTCGCCGACCGCGCGCGGCTCGCCGGCGAGGCCCAGCATGCCCCGGATCACATCGCTCACGTCGGCGAAACTGCGCGTCTGTGTGCCGTCGCCATACACCGTAATCGGCTCGCCGGCCAGACCCTGGCTGACGAAGGTGGGGATCACCATCCCGTACTGACCGGTCTGGCGCGGTCCCACCGTGTTGAACAGCCGGATGATGACGACGGGCAGCTTCTTTTCTTTCCAGTAGGCGAGGGCGAGGAACTCGTCGATGGCCTTGCTGCAGGCATACGCCCACCGATGCTTCGACGTCGGGCCCATGACGAGGTCCGCATCCTCGCGAAACGGCACGTCCGCACTCTTGCCGTACACCTCCGACGTGGAAGCCATGACGACGAGCTTCCGTTTCTTGGACGCGTGCTTCAGCACGACCTCAGTGCCGTGCACGTTGGTTTCGATCGTCCGGACCGGTTCTTCGACGATCAGGCGGACGCCGACGGCCGCCGCGAGATGAAAGACCACGTCGCACCAGTCCACGTGCTCGGCGAGCTTGGGCTCGTTGGTGATGGTGTCGATCGTGTAGCGAAAGCCCGGCCGCTCCTTGAGATGACTGATGTTCTCGATTGATCCGGTCGACAGGTCGTCGATGACATCGACCTGGTGACCGGCGGCGAGCAGCGCTTCGGCCAGATGCGAACCGATGAATCCCGCTCCGCCGGTGATGAGTGCACGCACGGGTGAGTCCTCTTGTCAGGCCGCGGCGAACGAGCGCACCGCGGCGGCCACCGCGTCCAGCGACTCGTCCTCCAGATCGGGATAGAGCGGCAGCGACACGATCTCGTCGCAGGCGGCGTTGGCCGCCGGGCAATCGGCCGGCTGAGCCGAGGCGAATGCCGGCTGGCGCGGCATCGGGATCGGATAGTGGATGAGCGTCTCGACCCCACGCGCGGTCAGATGCGCCTGCAGGGCGTCGCGACGCCGCGATCGTACGACGAGCAGATGGAACACGTGTCCCGGATCGGCGACCGGCAGCAGATCGACCGGCGCGCCGGCGAGAGCCTCGCGGTACTTCGCCGCCAGACGCCGCCGCCGGTTGGTCCACGCTGGCAGGAACGAGAGCCGCGCGCGGAGGACCGCGGCCTGCAGTTCGTCGAGCCGCGAATTCACGCCCGGCTCGACGTGGTGATACCGATCGGTCTGGCCGCCGTTGCGCAGGCGCTTGATCCGTTCGGCGAGCGCGGCGTCGCGCGTCACGATCGCGCCGCCGTCGCCGAGCGCACCGAGGTTCTTGGTCGGGTAGAAGCTGAACGCGCCCGCTGCGCCGAGCGTGCCGACCGGCTGGCCTTCGCACATCGCCAGGTGAGCCTGGCAGCAATCCTCGACGAGCGCGAGGTGGTGACGCTCGGCGAGAGAGACAAGCGCCCGGCCGTCAGCCGCCTGACCGTACAGGTGCACCGGCAGAATCGCCGCGGTGCGCGGTGTGATCGCGGCCTCGGCCGCGCCTGGATCGAGCGTCAGTCTTGTCGGGTCGAGATCGGCGAAGACCGGCCGCGCGCCGGCCATCATGATGGCGAGGCCGGTATAGGCCGCCGACAGCGGCGTCGTGATGACCTCGTCGCCGGGGCCGATGCCGAGCGCCTTGAGAATCAGGAAGAGCGCGTCGGTGCCGGTGCCGACGCCGACGGCGTGCCGCGCCCCGCACGCGGCGGCGAACTCTGTCTCGAAGGCGTCGACTTCGGGTCCCAGCACGAACCAACCGCGCTCGACGACCCGCGCCATCGCGGCTTGAACAGCCGCCGCGTCCTCGCCTGGCTGCAGGCGCAGGAACGGGACTTTCCGTGGCGCTGTCACGACGTCACCGCCGTCTGGCTGCCCTCGTCCACGTACCGGCCGAGGTGCTGGCGATAGTACGCGATCGTCTCCGCCAGGCCCTCGCGCAGGGCGATCGTCGGTTCCCACCCCACCGTGCGCCTGAACTTGCTCCAGTCGGAGTAGAAGCTCCCGATATCGATCCGCTTCTTCTCGGCCGGCCATTCCACGTAGCGCACGCTGCCCGTGCCGGCGACCTCGATGAGCAGGTGGACGAGATCGCGATGGCTGATCGGCCCAGCGCCCCCGACGTTGAACACCTCGCCGTTGCAGGCGTCGGACGCTCCCGCCCGCAGGAACGCGTCGGCCGCATCGTGCACGTGGACGAAGTCGCGAAGCTGCGAGCCATCGCCGTAGATCTGGATCTCGCGCCCTTCGATCGCCAGGCGGATGAACCAGGCGATGAAGCCCTGGCGGTCGTGCTTGATGAGCTGACGCGGGCCGTAGACGTTGGTGAGACGGAGCGAGCAGCCGCGCACACCGAAGACATTGTTGTAGAGCAGGTGGTAGTACTCACCCGCGGCCTTGTTGATGCCGTTGATGTCGGACGGCCGAACCAGTTGGTTCTCGTCGACGGGCAGCCGATCGGGTTTGCCGTAGACCTGCCGCGTGCCCGCAAAGACGACCTTCGCCCCCGGGTTGCGCCGCCGGCAGGCCTCGAGCATCGACAGTTGCGCGCGACAGTTGATCTCGAGGTCGGTGAACGGCTCGCGCATGCTGTCGATGTGGCTGACCTGTCCGGCGAGGTTGAAGATGACCTCGCGGTCCTGCACGAGATACTGCATCGAGGATTCCTGCCGGATGTCCGCAATGTTCACGCGGACCTTCGGCTCGATGCCGTGGATGTTGAAGAGATTCCCGCCGTAGTCTGGAATGAGCGAGTCGACGAGCAGAATGTCGGCGTCGAGCTCGACGAGCTGACGCGCGAGGTTGCTGCCGATGAACCCGAGCCCCCCCGTGATCATCACGCGGCGGCCCTTGTAGAACGCGCGGTAGTCAGGCGTCACGAGCGCCGGTCTCCGGTCCTGTCCGCCGGAGGCGCGGATGCCGGAGCCTCCTCCCGCCGGCCGGCGGGCTGTCGCAGATGTTCACGCACGATCACCAGACGGAACCAGAGCTTCATCACGTCAATGCCGGTGCGAACGATGCGCCGGAAGTTGAAGAACTGCGACTTGCCGTGCGTGCGGTGATAGTGGTGCACCGGCACCTCGGCAATCGCGAACCCGGCGTCCTGGATTTTCTTCATCATCTCCAGGCAGATGACGCCGCTGCTCTTCTCGAGCCGCACCGTGTTGAAGATCGCCTTTCGCATCAGGCGAAAATCGCAGTCGACGTCGCGGACCTTCAGTCCGAAGAGCCGCGTGACGGTGTGGTGGTAGACGCGGCCGATGATGACGCGGTGCAGCGGATCCGACCGGCTGATCTTGTAGCCGTTCACCAGATCCACGCCCGGCCGCATCGTTGTCCAGAGCAGCGCCATCTCCGCCGGGTCGTACTGCGCGTCGCCGTCCGTGTAGAACACGAATTCCCGGGTCGCCGAGGCAAACCCGCTCCGCAGCGCCCCGCCGTAGCCCCGGTTCTGCTCGTGGTGCACGACGCGCACCTGCGGGTAAGTCCGGGCCAGCTCGTCGGCAATCTCCTTCGTGCGATCCCGGCTGCCGTCGTTGACGATGATGACCTCGAAGTCCGGCGTCAGGGTGCTCGCGGTTCTCAACGCCTCAATCACGAGGCTCGCGATGGTGCCGCCGTCGTTGTAGGCCGGAAAGAAGACGCTCAGGCCGGGCGCCTTCGGCGCCGCTCGTTCGGTCATGGTAACGAAGCTTCGCCTTCGTACACTTTCTTGCCGTGCAAGCACGGCTAGAGCCGTAAACGTTAGCATGTCAGTCACTTAGTGGCAAGCTGGACCGGCCGGC
>CAYHSN010000041.1:0-3197 GCA_964359235.1 uncultured Vicinamibacterales bacterium
CATGGGCCACATCAAGATGATGGGCGCCGTCCAGCCGTTCATCTCCGGCGCGATCTCGAAGACGATCAACGTGCCGAAGGACGTGACAGTCGACGAGATCATGCAGGCCTACATCGACGCGTGGCGCCTGGGCGCGAAGGCCGTCTCGATCTACCGCGACGGCAGCAAGCGCACGCAGCCGCTCAACACGTCGCGCGACAAGCTGCCGTCGACCGAGGTGACGCCCGTGACGGTCGTGCAGCCGAAGCGGCGCCGGCTGCCGGACGAGCGGATGTCGCTCACGCACAAGTTCGACCTCGCGGGCCACGAGGGCTACATCACGGTGGGCCTGTACGAGGACGGGCAGCCGGGCGAGCTGTTCCTCGTGATGGCGAAGGAAGGCTCGACGATCTCGGGCTTCGCCGACGCCTTCGCGCAGGCGATCTCGTATGCGCTGCAGTACGGCGTGCCGCTGCAGGATCTGGTGGACAAGTTCAGCCACGTGCGGTTCGAGCCGTCGGGCATGACCAAGAACCCCGAGATTCGGATGGCGAAGTCGATCGTCGACTACATCTTCCGGTGGATGGCGGTGAAGTTCCTGTCGGAGGAGGCGCAGTACCGGGCGGGCGTGAACCTGCGCGAGCAGCCGGCGGCGGCCGAACCGGCGGCGCCGCAGCTTCCGCTCGAGCCGCTCGCGCTCGGCGGGAACGGCCGGACCGAGAACAGTCCGACGACTGCGAAGTTCGCGGCCATCCAGGCGCAGGAGGACGCGCCGCCGTGCGCGGTGTGCGGGTCGATCATGGTCAGGAGCGGCAGTTGTTACAAGTGCGTCAACTGCGGCTCGACCAGCGGCTGCGCATAACCGGAACTGACGCAGACGGGACTCGGGACTCGGCGCTCGGGATTCGGAAAGGGCCGGGTGGGACGACCGCCCGGCCTTTTCTCGTTCCGACTAGCTCATCCCGGGCGCTTGCTTCCCGCCGACGTGGGCAAGCAGCACGAGCAGTAGCGCGAAGACCCCGCGCGTGAGCTGTGGGATGCCGGCAATCGCGCCGTGCAGATGCGCGGCCTCGTGCAACGCCAGCGCCTGCAGGCCGAGCAGCGCGCCGATCGCCAGCGCCAGACCGCCCGGCATCCGCACGCGCACGAGCGGCGCGGCCAGCACGAGCAGCAGCCCGAACACGATCGCGGCCAGGTCGGCCCAGACGTCGAGGTGCCGCGCGGCGACGAGGTCCACGACCGCCGCGCCGGTCGACCAGAGACCGTACCCGAGCATCCCAAGCGAAGCAACGGTCAGCATGCGAGTCCTGAGTCTCGCGTATTCGCGTCTCCAGTCGTCAGTCGCCACGCCTCACGCCCAGGTAGTATCATGCCCGGCATGATCGCGCACGAACTCCGGTACGAAACCGCCGGCCGATCACTCCGCTACCTCGACACCGGGGAAGGGCGGCCGCTCGTCCTCCTGCACGCATTTCCGCTCAGCGCCGACATGTGGGCGCCGCAGATCGGATCGCTTCCGCCCGGCTGGCGTCTCATCGCGCCGGACTTGCGCGGGTTTCGAGGCGTCGCGTCGCCGGCCGACCCGTCGCCGGTCGGGCCCGTGACCATGGACGATTACGCGCGTGACGTGCTCGCGTTGCTCGATCACCTCCGCATCCCGGCGGCCGTCGTCGGCGGGCTGTCGATGGGCGGCTACGTCACCTTCGCGTTGTACCGGCTGGCGCCCGAGCGCGTGCGCGGCGTCCTGCTCGCCAACACGCGGCCGCAGGCCGACACCGATGAGGGCCGCGCGCAACGACGACAGATGATCGCGCTCGTCGCGCGCGAGGGCGCCGCGGGCGTCGCGCGCGAGATGGCGCCCATGCTGCTTGGCAGGACGACGCAGCGTGAGCGGCCGGAGGTGACCGCCAGGGTGCGCGCGCTCATCGAGGCGAACTCCACGGACGCCATCTCGTCAGCCATCGGCGCCCTGATGACGCGGCCGGACTCCACGCCGATGCTCGAGTCGATGCGCGCGCCTGCGATCGTCGTGGTGGGGATGGAGGACATGCTCATCCCACGCGAGGCCGCCGACCTGATGTTCGATACGCTCCCGAACGCGCGACTGTCGGTCATCGCCAGGGCGGGGCACCTCTCCAATCTCGAAGACCCGGATCTGTTCAACGCATTCCTGGCGGAGTTCCTCACCAGCAGTTTCTAATCGCCCACGGACCTGAGCCACGAAGGCACGAAGGCACGAAGCAGGCTGCGAGACCCAGCGATGCCACCCTTCGCGTCTTCGTGGCTTGATCCTGCGTGGGTGCGTTTGATCGCTGCGTGGCAGCGGCTGTCCGAGCCCCGAGTCCTGAGTCCCGAGCCCCGAGTCCCGATCTGCTACTATCTCGCCCATGCGTTGGATCCGTGCGGGCGCCGCGTTCGCGTGCGTGACCGCGCTCGTCGTCGTTCCGTGCGTCTCGGCCGGTCAATCGTCCTCCGGCACGCTGCACCGCCCGTTCGATGAGGTCCTCGAGCTGAACGTTCGCGACGGGTTCGTCTACTACCACGCCCTGAAGCAGACGCGCGCCGCGCTCGATCGGTATGTCGCGTCGCTGGACGTGCCGCAGGCCGCCTTCGACGGCTGGGCGCGCGACGAGCGCCTCGCGTTCTGGCTGAACGCGTACAACGCGTTCGTGCTGCAGACCATCGTCGACCGCTATCCAATTCGCGGCCGCGCGAAGGACTACCCGCCCGACAGCATCCGCCAGGTCCAGGGCGCGTTCGACAAGCGGCAGTTCCGGGCCGCAAGCCGGAGCGTCACGCTGGACGAGATCGAAAAGACGATCCTGCCCGAGTTCACGGATCCGCGTGTCTACCTCGCGCTCGGCATGGGCGCGGCCGGGAGCGGACGGCTGCGCAGCGAGGCCTACGCCGCCGACCGGCTCCAGGCCCAGCTCGCCGAGGCGACGGCCGAGTTCGTGACCACGCAGGAGCATGTGGAGATCGATCGGAACCTGAACGAGCTTCGGATTTCGGCTATCATCGGCTGGCACGAACGGGAGTTTGTCGCGGCCTATGGGAACGGCGACCCGCGCTTCGCGGCACGCGGCCCGATCGAGCGCGCGGCGCTGGCGCTGGTCATGCCGCGCGTGTACCCGTCGGAGCGCCAGTTCCTCGAGCAAAACGAGTTCAGGGTCAGGTACAAGGAGTTCAACTGGCGCCTCAACGACCTGACAGGGGGA
>CAYHSN010000041.1:3297-13197 GCA_964359235.1 uncultured Vicinamibacterales bacterium
ATGATCCCCACCGTCATCGCCAACGCGATTCAGGCCACGGCCGACGTCCTGTACATGCCCGTGCTGATCGTCATCCTGCTCAGCACCGGCGTATACCTGACGATCCGCTACCGGTTCGTCCAGATCGCGAAATTTCCACAGGCGCTGCGCGAGTTCTGGCCGCGGGAGGAACGCGGCGCCGGCGGTGTGCTGAGCCCGTTCCAGGCTTTCATGACCGCGCTCGCCGCCACGATCGGCACCGGCAACATCGCCGGCGTCGCCGCGGGCATCGTGACGGGCGGCCCCGGCGCGCTCTTCTGGATCTGGGCCTACGGCTTCGTCGCCACGACGATCAAGTTCACCGAGGCCGTGCTGGGTGTGAAGTTTCGCGAGGTCGCCGGCGACACCGTGCGCTCGGGGCCGATGTACTACCTGCGCGACGGGTTGAAATCGCGATGGCTCGCGGCCACCTACGCGCTCGTCGCCGGCGTGGCGGCGCTCACGACGACTCCGTTCACACAGACCAACTCAATCGCGCTCGTGTGGAACACCGAGTTCGGCGTGCCGAAGGCCGCCTCTGGTCTCGTGATTGCCGTGCTGGTGTGGCTCGTGATCATCGGCGGCATTCGGAAGATCGGCCGCGTGGCCGAGAAGCTCACGCCGATCAAGGTCGGCCTCTACTTCTTCGGCGGCCTGTTCGTCATCGTCTCGTTCGCGTCGCGCATTCCTGAAGTCCTCGTGCTCGTGGTGCGCGAGGCGTTCTCGTTCCACGCGGCGGCGGGCGGGGGCATCGGCATTTTCGTCGCGATGCGCTACGGCCTCGCGCGAGGGATGTACGCGAACGAAGCCGGTTACGGGACTGCGGCGGTCGCCTACGGCACGGCGCGCAGCCTGCACCCGGAGCGCCAGGGGCTCAACGCCGTGATGGAAGTGTTCATCGTCTCGTGCGTGACCTCGACGATCACCGCGATGACGATCCTGCTGACCGGCGTGTGGCAGCAAGGACAGACGAGCACCGCCGCCGTCGCGGAGGCGTTCAACGCCGCGATGCCGGGCGTGGGCGGCTGGGTCGTGGGGGTGAGCGTGTTCCTCTTCGGCTACACCACGCTCATCGGCTGGTCGTACTACGGCGAGCAGTTTCTCGAGTACCTCCTCGGCGCGCGCGTCCGTCTGCCGTATCGCTGGATCTACTGTCTGCTGATTCCCTTCGGCGCGCTCACGAAAGTCGAGCTGGTCTGGGCCTGGGGCGACCTCATGAACGCGCTCCAGATCTTCCCGAACATCATCGGGGTCATCGGGCTGAGCGGCGTCGTGGCGCTGGTGGCCCGCCGGCGCAGCCCGTCGGCCGAAACAGCTCCTGGTTCCGGTCCCGATCCGCTGCGATCGTAACGAGCCCGAACAGGTCCACCGCGAACGCGCGCAGCTCAGGCGATGCGCGGGTCCCATCGATGACCACGTAACCGATGTTGGCGCGTTTGAGGAACCCCGGGCACCGCCGGCGCGCGGTCTCGATCGAAGCGTCGTCCACCGGCTCGCCCGCACTCAGCCGGATCAGCACATCCAGCACCGGCATGCGCCGGTAGCGCTGCTTGCGGGACTCCGAGATCCGAGAGAGATAGCCCCCGACGAGCGGTTTCCCGTGGCGCGTCTGGCGGAACTGCGACCGGGCGCTGTAGTTGCCGAGCGAGGACGTCCCGTCGCGCAGGCCGACGGGCAGCTCGAGCACCCGCCGGGCGTGATCCGGGTCCGCCGCGATGATCCCGTAGATCTCCGACACCTGCGCCGAGTAGAGCGGGCGCGGCGCCGCCACGAGCTCCACGGCGAGCACCGCGGCGACGATGGCGAGCAGGGCCGTCCGGCGGCGGGGATGGCGATCGCGGAGGGCGGCGAGCGCGAAGGCCATGAGGATCGAGACACCGAGTGTCGACACGATGGCAAACCGGGACGGCGCGCGCGCCAGGCCGACGATCGGCACGTAGCGCAGCAGGGCCCACGGTCCGGGGATGTACGTGTTCACACCGCCCACGCGGACGAACGGCCCGAGCGCCAGCAGCGCGAACGCGGCGGTCAGGACCACCCAGACGCGCGGCTGGCGGAGCCCGGTCGTCGCGCGCGCCGCGAGGATGACGGCCAGCGCCACCAGCGAGAGCGACGCGCAGTACTCCGGAAAGCCGTCGGGTCGCGCCGTGGCCAGCCAGGCCAGGAACGGCGCGCCGAACCAGGGAGAATTGGGGTTGGGCATGAAAAACGCGAGGAGATCCGCGCCCGGCGGGCTGCTTCGCCAGTAGATCGCCGGGCTCACGAAGCGCCCGTCCGCGATGCGCCAGGCGAGCTTGACGAGCAATGGTAGGAGTGCCACCAGACCCGTCCCTCCGGCGATGGCGACCAACCGGAGTACCCGCGGCCACGGCGCGCCGGGTGCGAGTGCGAACCGCGGCCGCAGCGTGAGCGCGAGCCGGACCAGCGTCAGCGTCACCAGAAGCAGGACCGGCGTGTACAGCGTGATCAGGTCCACACGCACGCCGGCGATCGCAATCCGGCGTCCGCCACGGAGCGCGATGTCGAGCGCCAGGACGGCGACGAGCGCGATCGCGACCTCAAGCGTGCGCGCGGCGCCAGAACGCACCGGGCCGTCGTGCCGCAGCCTCACGTCCAGCAACCGCGCTCCGGCCACCACCGCGCCGATGAGGACGCAGAACACAGGGTAGTAGCTGTCGCACAGGGCGGCCCACGCGACGGTCAGGCCCGCCGCGACGGCGTGGCGCGCGCGGCCGCCGTCGAGATAGGCGATCAGGAACAGTGTGAACAGCGGCAGCGGCGCCGCAGCCACGAGCGAAAAATGCGCGGTCCCACGGGCGACGAGCACGGGCGAGGCGGCAAACAACGCGCCGGCCAGCCAGGCTTCCGCATCGCGACCCGCCAGGCGCCGGATGAGCAGAAAGGCTGCGTAGCCCGCCAGCGCCACGTTCACCAGGTAGGACAGGTTGAACGCGCCGACGACGCCCAGCCAGGGCTGGACCGGGAATGAGATCAGGTCGGCGAAGACGGTGTAGTTGTGCAACGACAGATCGGCCCCGCCGGTGAGGCCCAGCAGCGTGTCGGTGACGTACGGCAGACGGCCGTGCTCGACGATCTCGTGCCGGAACACCCACGTGTTCCACACGTAGACGCCCGTGTCGCCGGAAGGGGATCCTGTGAGGTGGGTCGTCAGGTGCAGCGTGAGCGGCCAGGTGACGGCGATGCTCAGCAGCAGATAACCAACGATGGCGGCAGAATGTCGTAGGCAGGCAGACACCCGAGCCTCCGACTCAGTGTGTGACGCGGCGGGGCGCATCCTATCACGTTCTGTTGAGCTCGATGGCTTTCGCCTCTTGATCGCCCACGGCGAGGCTGCTACCATCCAGGCTCGGGTTCCCGGGTGCCGCGTTCCGGGTTCCGAGTCTCAGTTCCGTGTAGGGGCCGAGCTTGCCTGCCCTGAGCGAAGTCGAAGGGCTCGGCCCGAGCACCAGCATGTCGCAGCTCCTTCCAGCCCTTTCGCCGGACAAAGACCGCTCGCTTCAGGAAGCCCTCGGCCGCCTCTCGGCCCGCGCGCCGGTCCCTGCCGGGGCGCCCGGCGACGAGCCCATTGTCACGGCCACCAGGCGTCTGCCGGCCGTCGAGGCCAGTCACGCGGTGTTTCCGGCCGCGCTCGACGATCGGTTGGTGCGCGCGTTCGGATCGCGCGGCTTGACGCAGCTCTACACGCATCAGGCCGAGGCGATCGAGCACGTGCTCGCGGGCCGCAACATCGTTGTCGTCACCCCGACGGCGTCGGGGAAGACGCTTTGCTACAACGCGCCGGTGATGCACGCGATCCTGCGCGACTCGTCCGCGCGCGCGTTGTATCTGTTTCCGACCAAGGCGCTCGCGCAGGATCAGCTCGCCGAGCTGCACGCGCTGGCCGAGCGGGTGGGTGCGGAGTCCGACCTCGAGATTGGCGTCTTCACCTACGACGGCGACACGCCGCAGGACGCGCGCCGCGCGATCCGCGGCCGCGCGCACGTGGTGCTCAGCAATCCCGACATGCTGCACTCGGGCATCCTGCCGCACCATCCGCGCTGGGCGAAGCTCTTCGAGAACCTGCGCTACGTCGTGATCGACGAGCTGCACGCGTATCGCGGCGTCTTCGGCAGTCATCTGGCGAACATCATCCGACGCCTGCACCGCGTGTGCCGGCACTACGGATCCGATCCGCTCTTCATCTGCTCATCGGCGACGATCGCCAATCCACGCGAGCTGGCCGAGCGCCTGACCGGCGAGCCGTTCACGCTCGTGGAGAAGAGCGGCGCGCCGCGCGGCGAGAAGTTCTTCCTCTTCGTCAACCCGCCGGTCGTTAACGCACAGCTCGGCATCCGGCGCTCGTATCTCGCCGAAACCCGCCGAACCGCGCTCGAGTTCCTGAAGCGGAACCTGCAGATCATCGTGTTCGCGCAGAGTCGGCTCGCGACCGAGATCCTGACGACCTATCTCAAGGAAGCCCTGCCGTCGCCGCCGGGCGGACCGGAGCTGGTGCGCGGATACCGCGGCGGCTACCTGCCGCTCCGCCGGCGCGAGATCGAACGGGGGTTGCGCGAGGGGGACGTCCGCGCCGTCGTGTCGACCAACGCGCTCGAGCTGGGCATCGACATCGGCGCGCTGGATGTGTCCGTGCTCGCCGGCTACCCGGGCACCATCGCGGCGACGTGGCAACGCGCGGGCCGCGCCGGGCGCCGGACGACGAGATCGGCGGCGGTGCTGGTGGCGTCGAGCGCGCCGCTCGATCAGTTCATCGTCCGCAACCCGTCGTACTTCTTCGACGCCTCGCCCGAGCACGCACTGATCAATCCGGACAACCTGCACATCCTGCTGGATCACATCAAGTGCGCCGCGTTCGAGCTGCCGTTCGCGACTGACGAGGCCTTCGGCGCCGAGAACCTGCCGGAAATCCTGGGCGTGCTGGCGGAGGAAGGCTTCGTGCACCTCGCGGACGGCCAGTGGAACTGGACGCACGAGTCCTACCCGGCCGCCGCGGTAAGCCTCAGGACGATCTCGTCGGACAACTTCGTGATCATCGACACGACCGGTGGCGAGCGCGTGATCGGTGAGACGGACTTCACGAGCGGGCCCTCGACGCTTCACGAGAAGGCCATCTACATCATCGAGGGCGAGCTGTTTCAGGTGGAGCGGCTGGACTTCGAAGGGCGCAAGGCGTACGTGCGCCAGGTCGAGTGCGATTACTACACCGACGCGATTACCTACACGAAGGTCACGATTCTCGACACGTTTGACGCAGATGGGCCGACCAAGGTCGGCCCCTACGAATCAGAGGGATCTGAGACAGTCGTAGGGGCCGAGCTTGTAGCCAACGTAGAGGCCGGCTTCAGCCGGCCCGACCGAACGCCGAGCGCCCAGCGCCGAGCGCCGAGATCCCACGGAGAAGTCCACGTCGTCTCGCGCGTCGTCGGGTTCAAGAAGATCAAGTTCTACACGAACGAGAACGTGGGCTCGGGCGAGCTGGATCTGCCCGAGCAGCAGATGCACACGACGGCCTACTGGCTGACGATTCCGGCCGGGGTGATGTCGGTGCTGCCGCACGCGGCCGACGACCGGCGCGACGGGGTGGTCGGCCTGGCCTTTGCGATGCGCAACGTGGCGCAGTTGCTCCTGATGTGCGACGGGCACGACATCGGGCTGTCGATCGATTATCAGGGCTCGCGGGGCCCCACCCCCGCGAGCTGGCGCTCCGCGCCTTCGCGCTCCGCGCCGGCCGCAGGCGCTGGCGGCAGCGTGTCCGAGCCAGCTTCGTCCGATTCCTTGATCTTCATCTACGACAACTACCCGGGCGGCATCGGCTTCAGCCGTCCGCTCTACGAACTGCACCGCGATCTGCTCGAGAAGACACGCGATCTCATCGCGGGATGCCCGTGCGAATCGGGGTGTCCCTCGTGCGTCGGCCCGGAGGGACACACGGGCCCGTTCGCGAAGACCGTCGCGTCGCGGATATTGGAGTTGTTGCTAGACGGCGGGTGATCGGCTTTGGGCTTCAGGCTGCAGACTGCAGGCCTGGCCCGCTGTTACGCTGCGCTCGTGTGCACGGACGGAGGCCACGAAGACACGAAGGCACGAAGCCACGAAGGGTGGCGCGAGAAGCAATCGGCAATCGACAATCAGCACTTGGCAATGGCAGATCTTACTTCCCGTCTTCGCGACATCATCCGGAGCGCGCCCAGACCCGCGCCGCGCGAGCTGACCTACGTCCCCGAGGGCGGGTACGAGGCCGGGATCGATCCGGACCGCATCTGCGACGTCCTCGGCGGCAACCCCATCGAGACCGCGGCGGGACCTTGTCTCGCGATCGACCGGCGTTACGAGGCCGATCGCTGGCACGGTGACGTCCGGATTGCCGAGTGTGCCGTCGCGGACGATGAGCGGCTGCAGCTGCTCGATGGGATGCTCGATCCGGCGTCCGGCGGGGGACGGGTGATCTTCCTCGACACCGAAACGACCGGCCTGAGCGGCGGCGCGGGCACGGTCGCGTTTCTCGTCGGCTGCGGCTGGTTCGATCTCGGGGCGTTCCAGATTCGACAGTTTCTGCTCACGGGCTTCGCCGCGGAGCCGGCGCTGCTCGCGGCCGTCGCCGACTTCGTCGCGCCAGCCGATCTCATCGTGACGTACAACGGCAAGACGTTCGACCTGCCGCTCATGGAGACGCGGTGGCTGTTCCATCGGATGGAGACGCCGTTCGCGGGCAAGCGGCACTTCGACATGCTGCATCCGGCGCGGCGGTTGTGGCGGCGGCGGACTTCTGTAGCGCAGGGCTTCAGCCCTGCCCCAGCGAGTGGCGGGCCGGATTCCGCCGACGATGGCTGCAGTCTGGGCGCGTTGGAGCGGGCGCTCGTCGGGTTCGCGCGCGCCGGAGACGTGCCGGGTTTCGAGATCCCGTCGCGCTACTTCCAGTTCCTGCGCTCGGGCGATCCGCGTCCGCTCGCAGCCGTGCTGGAGCACAACCGGCTCGACCTCGTGTCGCTCGCGGCGGTCGTGGCGCGCGGGCAGCGGCTCGTCGATGGTGGAGTCGAGGCGTGCCGTGACGCGGCCGAGAGCCTGGCGCTCGGCGGGCTGTTCGATCGAGGAGGGCGGCACGCCCAGGCCGAAGCGTGCTACCGGCGCGCGTCAGTGGAAGGCGACGCGCCGGTTCGCGCCGAGGCGCTGCTGCGACTCGCGCTGAAGTGGCGGCGGGAACGGCGCTTCGGCGAGGCGGCCGAGGTGTGTCGCGTCATTCTGAATCTTGGAACGGGCCAGCGGTCCGTCGACATCGCGCGCCGCTTCGCGCTCGAAGCGCTGGCGGTCCATCACGAGCATCGCGAGCGCGACCTCGAGGCCGCGCGGGAGTTCGCCCTCGCGGCGCTGGACGCCGACGAGCGCCCGCGGTGGCGGCAGGGCGTGCAGTACCGGCTGGCGCGGCTGGAGCGGAAGCTATCGGGTGTACACGGCGAGGGCGGCCCGGCGGCCGCCCCGCTGCTCGACGACCATCGCGAATCCGACTAAGCCTGCGCGTCGGCGGCCACGGTCTTGGCGGCCTTGGTCTTCTTGTGTTCCTTGTGCCCTTCGGTCGTCTGCGCGCCGAACCGCTTCGTGAACCGCTCAACGCGGCCCTCGGGGTCGATCAGCTTCTGGCGGCCCGTGAAGAACGGATGGCAGTTCGAGCAGATCTCCAGATGCAGCTCGGGCTTGGTCGACCGCGTCCTGAACGTGTTCCCGCAGGCGCAGCGAACCTCGACTTCGTGGTACTTCGGGTGAATCCCTTGCTTCACAGCGTGCTCCTTCAGACCAGCCACAAACACCGATCTTATCAGACACCGACGCCCGGAGGCCAGAGCCCCGGTTTTTCACGCGCCAGGTGCTCGGCGCTGGGCGCGCGCGACGGGACGCGCTGCTCTGATAGAATGCACGTCATCACACAGACAGCCAACGGGTTGCAGGCGCCACTCGGGCGCGCCCGAAGCTTGAACTGAAGCCTGAAGCCCGAAGCCCGGAGCCAGATCATGTCATCGTCAGTTCCCGACCTCGGTTCGTCCCGCATCGGCCAGATCGCGACGATCGTGCACGACCTCGACAGGGCCGTCGCCTTCTACCGAGACACGCTCGGTTTCCGGTTCCTGTTTCAAGCGGGGCCGAAGATGGCGTTCTTCGACTGCGGCGGCGTTCGCCTGATGCTCGGGATTCCCGAGACGCCCGAGTTCGATCACCCGGGGTCGATCCTCTACTTCAAGGTGGACAACATCCAGGCGACGCATCGCACGCTCGTCGATCGCGGCGTGCGCTTCGAAGGCGAGCCGCACCTCGTCGCGAAGCTCGAGACGCACGATCTCTGGATGGCGTTCTTCAGGGATGTGGACGACAACGTGTTGGCGCTGATGAGCGAGATCCAGCGATAGGAACGGTAGAGGCGGGGCGAGCACGCATCAAGACGGCCGCGCTTGACCAACTTGACCAACTCCTGGATGGGGGCGTACACTGGCGCCAGGGGGGAACGCCGTGGCCAAGGTCCTGAACCTCTACGAGGCGAAGACGCAGCTCTCGAAGCTCGTGGAGGAGGCGGCCGGCGGGGACGAGATCGTCATCGCCAAGGCCGGCGTGCCGCGGGCCCGGCTCGTGGGTTTGCGCCCGCCGCGCCGGAAGCGGCGCCCGGGGGGCGCGAAAGGGCGGATCCGGATCTCCAAGGATTTCGACGCGCCCCTGCCGCCGGAGATCCTCGAGACCTTCCTGGGCGGAACGTGAGGCTGCTTCTCGACACCCACGTCGTGCTGTGGTGGCGCCAGGACAGCCGGCGGCTCGAGCGCGCCGTCCGCGGCGCCATCGCGGGGGCGGCTGTGGTGTATGTCAGCGCCGCGTCGGCGTGGGAGGTCGCGATCAAGTCCGCGATCGGCCGGCTGCGGCTCGATGACCCCTTCGACATCCACGTGCAGGCGGCCGGCTTCGAGCCGCTTCCGATCACGTTCGCCCACGCGGCCGAAGTCGCCCGGCTGCCGCCGCATCATGCCGATCCATTCGACCGGATGCTCATTGCCCAGGCCCGGCTCGAGCGTCTCGCCCTCGTGACGCACGATCGGAACTTCCTTGCGTACGACGTGCGCACGATCACGGTCTGACCGTTCTGCCTGCTGCTCAGCGCGGCGGAGGGCGGTCATCGGGCGAGCCGGGCGATGGGGATCCCGGCGCTCCGCGTCAGCTCATCTTGCTCATCGCGGCCAGGAAGTCTGCGTTGCTCGGGGTCTTGCCCATCTTGGAGAGCATCAGCTCCATCGCCTCGGAGGAGGAGAGCGGCGTCAGGACCTTCCGCAGCACCCACACGCGACTGAGGACGTCCGGCTCGAGCAGCAGCTCTTCCTTGCGCGTGCCGCTCTTCTGCATGTCGATGGCGGGGAAGACGCGGCGGTCGGCGAGCTTGCGATCGAGGTGAATCTCGAGGTTGCCCGTGCCCTTGAACTCCTCGAAGATCACGTCGTCCATGCGCGAGCCGGTGTCGATGAGCGCGGTCGCCATGATCGTGAGCGAGCCGCCTTCCTCGATCGTGCGGGCGGCGCCGAAGAAGCGCTTCGGTTTCTGCAGCGCGTTCGAGTCGAGGCCGCCCGAGAGCACGCGGCCCGAGGCAGGAATGACGGTATTGTAGGCGCGCGCCAGGCGCGTGATCGAGTCGAGCAGGATCACGACGTCCTTCTTGTGCTCGACCAGCCGCTTCGCCTTCTCGATCACCATCTCGGCCACCTGCACGTGGCGCTGGGCCGGCTCGTCGAAGGTGGACGAGATCACCTCGCCCTTCACCGAGCGCTGCATGTCGGTGACTTCCTCGGGCCGCTCGTCAATGAGCAGGACGATGAGGACGATCTCGGGGTGGTTGGCAGT
>CAYHSN010000042.1:0-8334 GCA_964359235.1 uncultured Vicinamibacterales bacterium
GCGGCCAGGACAGCATCGCTCTCGAAACGGCGGTGGGTTTTGACGCATCAAGGCTGATTGTCACATCAACGCTAGCTGCCACTGGTCCTGGCTCGTGCCAGCGCCGGCAGCACCATCAACGTCGGCAGCGCGAGGCTCGCGAACCCCAATCCCCACGCGACCGCGCGCGTCTCGCCGCCCGACGCGTCCAGCACGGCGCCCATGACGAGCGGCGCCAGGAAGCCCGCGCCGAATCCCGACAGCGAGTAGATGGCCATCGCCGCGCCACGCTCGGCGCGATCGGCCGACGCGATGACGCCCGCCGTGAGCGTTGCCGAGTCGGCCATCACCGTCAGGAAATAGAAGCCCACGACCATCAGCAATGCGATCCAGGGCAGCCCCGCCGCGAATCCCACGAGGCACGCGAGCACGCACGAGGAAGCCATCACGGTCGTGACATGGCGCACGCGTCCGATGCGCACGGCGACTTCGTTGCCGAGGATGCTCGCGATCGGCCCGAGCAGATTGATGGCCGCCGCGGTGGTCGCGGGCGTCCACGGCGCCGCGGCCAGACTCGCGGCGTAAGTGAAAAACGCGGTCATCCACGCGCGGATGCCGAACAGCTCCCAGCAGTGCGCGCCGTACGCGGCGATGAAGCGCGCGGCGCCAGGGTCGCGAAGCGGGCGGAGCACCCGGCGCACGTCGAAGGTCCCGGTGGGGCGTGTCTCCTGGTTCGGCGCTGGCGTGGCCGGCACCGCGCCCGCGACCAGCAGGCCGGCGATCGCCGGCCCAATCGCGGCGATCGCGAACGCCCATCGCCACGAGAGCGCGATGGCCATGGCGCCCGCCAGCCAGAACGAGACGCTCGTGCCGAGGCCGAAGGTCGACGTGTAGAACGCGATCGAGCGGCTCTGATGACGGCCCTCGATATGGTCCGCGAGGATCTTCAGGCCCGGCATGTAGGTGCCCGCCAGGCCCGCGCCGGCGATCGCCTGCCAGACGAGCGCCGATCGGAACCCCCACGCGAACAGCGCGAACCCGAGCGCGCCGATCGCCGAGAGACTCGCCGAGAACAGGTACACGCGGCGCGCGTCCATGCGATCCGTGAGGCTCGAGAGCACGGGCACGGCGATCATGTACCCGCCGAAGAACATGCCGCTCACGAACCCCGCCGCTGAGTTGCTGAGACCCCAGGCTTCGCGGATAACCGGCAGGAGCGCGGGATAGGTCGAAAACGCGCTCATGCTCAGCGCTTCGGCGACGCAGAGAAGGAGGACGATGGGGACGGGGCGCATCAGGGGGATTCAACCACAGAGGGAGCGGAGAACCCAGAGGGATTCACCACTGAAGTAGAATCAGCCGTTGCGGCCCCAAGAACAGCCCGGCCGTAGGCCGCGTCCGTGGGCCGCGCCCGACGTGCGAAATCTCACACATCAACCAGACACCACCATGAGAAAAGTGCTGCCGATCGCCTCCGTCTTCGTCCTGGCGCTCGCCGCCTGCTCGTCGCCCGCGCCGGCGCCGCCCGCACCAGACATCCCGAAGATCGCGTTCGAGAAGTACTCGCTGCCCAACGGCCTCGTGGTGATTCTCTCCGAGGATCGCCGGTTGCCGATGGTCGCCGTGAATCTCTGGTATCACGTCGGACCGGCCAACGAGGATCCCGGCCGCACCGGCTTCGCGCACCTCTTCGAGCACATGATGTTCCAGGCCTCGAAGCACGTCGCCGGCGACTCGTACATCAGGCTGCTCGAGGGCGCCGGCGCGAGCGACATCAACGGCACGACCGACTTCGACCGCACGAACTACTTCCAGACGCTGCCCTCCAACCAGCTCGAGTTGGCGCTGTGGCTCGAGTCGGACCGCATGGGCTACCTGCTCGACGTGCTCGATCAGGCCAACCTCTCGAACCAGCAGGACGTCGTCCGCAACGAGCGCCGGCAAGGCGTCGAGAACCGGCCGTACGGCATCGTCCAGGAGGAGCTGTTCCATCAGATCTTCCCGAAAGGGCATCCGTACTTCGCGAGCGTGATCGGGTCGCACGCCGACATCCAGGCCGCGAAGCTGGACGACGTGAAGAAGTTCTTCAAGACGTACTACGCGCCCAACAACGCGAGCCTCGCGATCGTCGGCGACTTCGACAAGGCGCAGACGAAAACGCTCGTCGCGAAGTACTTCGGCGTGCTCAAGCGAGGGCCCGAGGTACCGAAGATCGGCGCCCGGACGCCGCCCATCACAACCGAGCGCCGCGCGATCGTGACGGATAGCGTGGAGCTGCCGAAAGTCTACCTGGCGTGGATCACGTCGCCGATCTACCAGCCCGGCGACACCGAGGCCGACCTGGCGGCGCAGATCCTGGGCGGCGGCAAGTCGAGTCGGCTGTACAAGAAGCTCGTCTACGAGCTGCAGATCGCGCAGGACGTGACCGCCCAGCAGTACTCGCTCGTGCTCGGATCGGTCTTCAACATCGAGGCGACCGCGCGGCCCGGGCATGCCGCCGAGGAGCTGGAGAACACCATTACCGCGGAGATCGAGAAGTTCCGAGTGGAGGGCCCGAGCGACACGGAGCTCGAGCGCGCGCGCAACACGATCGAGACGCGGATCGTCGGCGGACTCGAGACGCTCGGCGGGTTTGGCGGCGTCGCCGATCGCCTGAACCAGTACAACCATTACCTCGGCACGCCCGACTACCTGGAGAAGGACCTCCAGCGCTACCGCACCGCCACGGCGCAAGCGGTCAAGGACTTCGCGGCGAAGCAGCTCACGGCGAATACCCGGGTCGTGGTACACGGCGTGCCCGGCGAGCAGAAGCTCGGCCCAGAGATTCCCACGCCGCCCGCGCCGAAGGTCGCGCCCGGCACCGGCGTCGAGGCCCGCCTTCGCCAAGGCTCCGGCGAGGCCGACGAGCCGTGGCGCAAGGACCAGCCGAAGGCCGGACCGCCGAAGCCGCTCCAGGTCGCGCAGCCGTCGTCGTTCAAGCTCACCAACGGCCTCACGGTCATCCTGAGCGAGCGGACGAACCTGCCGGTCGTGTCCGCCGGACTCGTGGTCCGCACCGGCAGCGACGCGAATCCGCTCGACAAGTCCGGCCTCGCCAACTTCACCGTCGGGATGCTGGACGAGGGCACCGCGACCCGCAACGCGCTGCAGCTCGCCGACGATGTGGCGCAGATCGGCGCGACGCTCGAGACTTCGTCCACGATGGACGCGTCGCGCGTGCAGGTGCGATCGCTGAAGAAGAACGTGGCGGCGGCGATGAGCCTGCTCGCCGACGTCGTGTTGCACCCGAGCTTCCCGCCGGAAGAGATCGAGCGGCAGCGCGGGCAGCGGCTCGCGCTGCTCGTGCAGCGGCGCGTGTATCCGGGCGCCGTCGCCGCGACGGCGATGGCGGCCGCGCTCTACGGGCCGAAGCATCCGTACGGGTTCACCGAGCTGGGCACGGAGGCGGCCAACAAGGCCATCGCGCGCGACGACATGACGGCGTTCTGGAAGCGGAACTTCGTGCCGAACAACGCCGCGCTCATCGTGGCCGGGGCCGTGAGCGCCGAGGAGCTGCGCGAGCTGGCCGAGCAGACGTTCGGTGCGTGGCAGGCGGGCACGCCGGCGAAGGCGTCGCCGGGCGCGCCGGCGATGACCTGGGCGAAGGTCGTGCTGGTGGACAAGCCGGGCGCCGCGCAAACGCAGCTCCGCGTGGCCGCGATCGGCGCGCCGCGCTCGACGCCCGACTACCCGGCGCTCGAGGTGATGAACATGTCGCTCGGCGGCCTGTTCTCGAGCCGGATCAACCTGAACCTGCGCGAGGCGCACGGCTACACGTTACGCGCCTTCTCGACCTTCCAGTATCGACGGTCCGCGGGGCCCTTCTTCGTCAGCACGGGCGTGCGCACCGACGTCACGGCGGCGTCGGTGTCGGAGATCTTCAAGGAGATCGCACGCATGACCGAGGTGCCGCTCACCGCGGACGAGCTCGGCCTGGCGCGCGACTCGCTCGTGCGGTCGCTGCCGGGTCTGTTCGAGACCAACGGCCAGGTGGTCGGCAGCCTCACCAGCATCTACGTGTACGACCTCGGGCTCGACTACTTCACGAAGTACCCGCAGCAGATCGGCGCGGTGACGCCGGAGGCGGCGCAGGACGTGGCGAAGCGCTATCTGGTGCCGGGCAAGATGATCGTGGTGGCCGTCGGCGATCGCGCGAAGATCGGGCCGCAGATCGGGAAGCTCAATCTGGGCGCGACCGAAGTGCGCGATGCCGATGGCAACATCAAGAGGTAGGGGCGGAGCTTGCCTGTCCCGAGCTGAGTCGAGGGGCTCCGCCCGCGATCGGTGAACCATGGACCTTCTTTCCTTCGTCCGCGGCTGCACCTTCGACGACTTCCTCTTCTCGCCGCGGTTCTCCGTCGTCGAGCGGCGCGATCCGAACAGTATCGATCTGTCCTGCCGGTTATCGGAGCACCTCACGCTCAAGCGGCCCATCGTGTCGGCCAACATGGACACGGTCACGCGTGCCGAGATGGCGATCGTGCAGGCCGAAGAGGGCGGCATCGGCATCGTCGACCGCGGCTTCAAGGAAGGGGACATCGAGCCGCAGGTGCGCGAGGTGGAGATCGTCAAGCGGACGCAGCACGGCGTCATCGCCGATCCGTACACGATCTCGCCGCGCGTGAGCCTGGCGGCGGCCGCCGCGATGATGGAGCGGTCGCGTGTCGGCACGCTCGTCGTCGTCGACGACCAGCGCCGCCTGATGGGCCTGCTCTCCGAGCGTGACATCCGGTTCGTCGACGCCGGCGTGACAGTCGGGCAGCGGATGACGGCCGTCGAGCGGCTGATCGTGCAGCAGGGTGCGATCTCGATCGACGCGGCCGAGCGCGTGATGGTGGACGAGAAGGTCAAGAAGCTGCCGCTCGTGGACGAGCGCGGCACGCTCATCGGCCTCATCACGGCGAAAGACATCATCAAGCAGAAGCAGCAGCCGTTTGCCACGCGCGACGCGCAGGGGCGGCTCTGCGTGGGCGCGGCGATCGGCGCCAGGGGCGACTACCTCGAGCGCGCGGCCGAGCTCGTCAAGGCCGGCGTGGACCTCATCGTCATCGACATCGCGCACGGCCACTCGGGCGTGATGGAGCGCGCGCTGGAGCAGTTCAGGAAGCGGTTCGGCGAGGTCGAGCTGATTGCGGGCAACGTTGCCACGGCCGAGGGCGCAACGTTCCTGGCCGACCGCGGCGTCAACGGGATCAAGGTCGGCATCGGGCCCGGCGGCGGCTGCACGACGCGGCTCAACACCAGCTTCGGCGTGCCGCAGGTGCAGGCGCGCGTCGAGTGCCGCATGGCGATCGGCCTCGACAGTCCCGTGTCGATCATCGCCGACGGCGGCGTGCGGCGCGACGGGAGCCTCGTGCAGGCGCTGCTGTTCGGCGGCGATGCGGTGATGCTCGGGAGCGCGTTTGCCGGCACCATCGAGACGCCCGGTGAAGTGGTGCAGAAGTCGGTGCTGCTGGGAGAGTCACAGAAACCGGTGCAGGTGCCCTTCAAGGTGCTGCGCGGCATGGCCTCGCTCGGCGCCATCCGGGATCGCCTCGACATCGAAGACGTGGAGGCCGCCGACCTGCAGGCGCTCGGCGCCGAGGGCATGGAGATTAGCGTGCCGGCGCGCGGCTCGGCGCGCGTGGTCATCCAGGAGATGATCCGGCACCTTTGTTCGGCGGTGAGCTACGGCGGCGCGGGAAGCCTCGCCGAGCTGCGACGGCTCTTCTGGGAGCATTCGGAGCGATACCTGATCAAGCTCAGCGAGGCGGGACGGAAGGAGTCCTACGAGCGATAGCGGACACGGAACGAACACGGAACGAGGAGGAGGGCAGCAAGCACGGGCGTGGACGCTTCTGACCGGAGGGGTCGTCCTGCTGCCGAGCACGATGGCGCACGGGTTCGGCTGGCTGCAGATTCGCACGGAGCGGGCTGCGGCGTTCCTGCTCGGCGGCTCACTAGCGCTGGGCTTCGCGCACATCGCCATCCTCCCGCCGTGGGAAGGGTTCGACGAGCCGTACCACTACTCCTACGTGCAGCAACTGAGCGAGACCGGCGAGCTGCCGAGCCGCGAGACGGCGCGCGTGTCACAAGACGTCGCTCGCTACGCCCTCGCGGCGCCCATGCCGTACGAGCTGACGCCCCCTGTCACCTACCATTCGTTTTTCGATCCGTCGAAGGGCGCGGCGAATCGTAGCCTCGGCCTGGTCCACAAGCTCCCTGCCCGACCCCGCCAGTACGAGCCGAGCAACTGGCACAACTCGGAACGCAAGCATCCGCCGCTCTACTACGTGCTCCTGACCCCAATCTATCGGCTGACCCGGCATCTCAGTTGGGGAGCGCACCTCTTCAGCCTCCGCCTGGCTTCGTACCTGCTAGCGTGGCTCGCCCTCGCGCTGGCCGTCTGGGGCTGCCTCCGGTTGGCTGCGCGCGCAGACTCGCCACGCTGGCAGTGGGCCGCGCTGGGCACCGCGCTCTGGCCACTCCTGTTTCCAGCCTGGTTCCCGGAGATGGCGAGGATGGGAAACGATTCGCTCTGCGCGCTCATCGCGACACTGGTGTGGCTGGCGACGGTGCATCGTGCCGGATCGCGGGTCTCTGTCAGGTTCGCGGTGGCGACGGGAATCCTGTTGGGGCTCGGCTGCCTGACCAAGGCGTTCTTCGTGCCGTTCGCGGTGTCGATTGTGCTGTGGTGGGTGATTGGCGGGGCCGGCAGGAGCCGGTGGGCGTCGGTCGGGCTGGCGTCGGTCGCGGCCCTGACCGCGTGCGCGATCGCGGCCTGGTGGTACCTCGACCACTGGGACACCTACTTTCGCATTGCGACCTCAGCCAGGACTGACGGTCTGGTCAACGGTCTGTCTCGGAACTTCTCGCTGTGGGCGTGGCTCAGGGGGCATGCGGCATTCGTCACCACCGTGGCGTGGTCGGGCACGTGGTCGCTCGCGCGGCCGCAGTATGGCTTTCTGTTTCCGCTGTCGTCACTCGTCATCCTGACGGCCGTCGCCTACGCGGCGGCGCTCCGGCGCGCGCGCGTGGCCAGCATCGAATGGCTCCCGGTCTGGTTCTCTCTGCCCATGCTGGTCGCGCTCAGCTATTACGTCCTCGTCCGCGTGGCGGCCACCGGGGAAGGAAAGGGCGCGGTGGGGTACTACCTCCACGTGCTGGTCGGGCCACTCGGGTTCGCCGTCGGGCTTGGTCTTTGCACCGCGCAGCGGTCGCCTGCCTTCAGACGCGTCTTCCGCGCGCTCGCGGTCTACGCCGTCGGGTTCGGCGTGGCGATCTCGTGGGCGCAGGTGATGCTCTTCTCAGGCCTGCTCGTGAAGGGGCCGGACAAGTTCTATCACGCGCCGGCGCCCCTGCCTTCGCTACTGGGCGTTCCCGAGGCGTTCGCGCGTCTCCAGAAGCTGGCGTATCCGGGTGTCGCGGCCATCGCCTGGTGTGTCGGCGCGTCGCTCGCGCTCGCCGGTCTCGGCTTCGCGTACGCCGCGATTCAGAACCTGCCTCTCACCAGACGGGAGGCTTCCTCCCCACGCACGCGATGAGATAGCCATGCCTGCGCAGTGGGGGAACCCGCCGGTACAGCCACGCGAACGGCCTGACGAGGCACGCCGATGCCCAGGCCAGCCGCGGACAGCGTGTGTGACACCAGAGATCGAGCATCCGCAGCCAACCTGGAAGCAACAGCAGGCCGGTCTGGGCGGTCACGTGGAAGCCGGCCGCTTCGACGATCCGGCGCAGCGCGCCGTGCGTGAAGGACTTCTCGGGACCGAAGGCGTACAAGGTGAGGCGCTGCAGGATGGCGACGAGCAGGGGACGAAGAAACGGATCGAGCTTGTTGGGGACCCCGATGATGGCGACGCCTCCCGGTCTGAGCACGCGGAAGATCTCGTCGACCGCGCGGGCGTAGTCGGGGAAGTGCTCGATGGTGCCCATCGAGTACACGCAATCGAACATCCCGGCGGGGAAGGGGAGCGACCGGACGTCGGAGACCGCGATGACCGGTTGATACGCGGCCAGAGTGGCCGTCGCCTGTCGAGCGACTGGCAGGGCGATGTCGATGCCGACCGGCCGCGCGCCGCGGCTCGCCGCCCAGCACAGGATCTCGGTGCTCTTGGCCTCGTTCCAGAGATCGGTCTTGAGGATCAGGCCGCCCCGGAGGGCGGGAAAGAACTCCTCGAAGAGCCCGCGCTCACACTCGAAGTAATAGGCCGTCGACGCCGCGCCCTTGAGCGACGGGAAGGAGCTGCCGACGGCGTCCCAAAACGCCGAGTAACCCAGCTTCGCGCGGGACGGCGCTACGAGGGCGCGGACCGTCGTGGCACCGGATCGCCGGGA
>CAYHSN010000042.1:8434-12803 GCA_964359235.1 uncultured Vicinamibacterales bacterium
GCATGTCTCGAGTGCCACGGCGCGAGCACGCCGGCCACCCAGCGAAGCAGCGCGTTGAAGCCGATGCCCAGCGTGGCGACCACGATGAGCCCAGCGTAGAGGTCCTCGGTGCGCAGGGTTTCCCTGGCCAGCCACATCATGGCGCCCAGTCCTCTTTCCGCCGCGACGAGCTCGATCGCGATCGTCACGACCAGCGCCGCGTTGAACGCGATCCGCACGCCCGCGAGGATCGAAGGCAGGCTCGCAGGCACGATGATCTTCAGGACGACGTCAAGCGGGCGGGATCCGTAGTTGGCGGCGACCTCCAGATAGATGGGGTCGATCTGCCGTACGCCGGTCATGGTGTTGATGAGGAGCGGGAAGCAGGCTCCGATGGCCGCCGCGGCCACGATCGCGGGCTCTCCGATGCCGAACACCACGAGGATCAAGGGCAGGATTGCGGTCTTGGGGATTGGGTGCACGGCTGCGACGACGGGATCCCCGATCCTGCGCAGTCGTGCCGACCAGCTCATCGCCAGGCCGAGCCCCAGGCCGATCGAGCCGCCGACGACGAAGCCGAGCGCGAGCCGCAACAGCGTCGTGGCGGTGTCCGCCAGGAGGACCCCGCGCGTCGTGAGTCGCAGGAGCGCGACGGCAATGGCCGACGGAGCCGGGCAGTACAGCGGTGACACGTGTCCGGCGCGGACGAGGCCTTCCCAGGCGGCCAGAGCGGCCAGACACGCGGCCGGCAGGACCCAGTGCTCGCGCCCAGCCAGGCGAGCGGCTACCGCTCGGCCCGCGGCGAATACAGCGTCTTCCGCACTTCGTCTTCGAGCAGTCTCCAGATACGACATTTGATCTCCGCTGCTTCTCCGTCGCCGACAAGCGGCTGCCGCGGTCGCGGGAGCGTCACGACCACCTGCTCCCGCATCGTCCCCGGGCGTCCCGTCATCACCAGGATGCGATCCGCCAGCCGCACGCCTTCGTCGATATCGTGGGTCACAAACAGGATGCTCTGCTGGTGCGCTTCCCAGGTTCGCAGCAGCTCCTCCTGCAGCAGGAGCCTGGTCTGCCCGTCCAGCGCGCCGAACGGTTCGTCCATGAGCCAGACGTATGGATTCCGCGCCAGTACCCGGGCCAGCGCGACCCGCTGGCGCATGCCGGCGGAAAGCTGATGCGGGTAGGCGGCGCCGAATTGCGTCAGGCCGACTCGCTCGACGAACTCGCGCGCCCGATCGAGGCGCCCGCGCCGGCCGGCGCCGTTGCCATCGAGGGCAAACGTGACGTTCTCGAGAACCGTCATCCACGGAAAGAGCGCGTGCTCTTGAAACATGAGCGCGTTGGCAGGACGGCCGGGAGGAGGGGGGGCGGTCACGACCGAACCAGACGAGGGCGTTAGCAGACCCGCCAGCAGCTTCAGGAGCGTAGTCTTGCCGCACCCGCTCGGCCCCACCACACAGACGAGCTCGCCGGCACCTACGGTGAAGCTGACATCACGCAGCGCGGGCAGCGGGCCCGACGCAGTCCGGTAGGTCATGGAAAGACCATGGCAGGCGAGCACGGCGGGCCGCGGAGAGCTGAAAGGGGTCATCGCGTAGGTGAAGCGAGCACGCCACTGGCGTGGTCGGCGAATCGCGGGTCCCAGAACTCGCCCGGATCGATCAGGCGGTCCAGCAGATTCCGTCGGGCGGCCCAGCGCTGGAACTCGAGCACGCTGTGGACATCGATCCGTCCGTCCGCGCGGATACGCGGCCAACAGGATGCTTCGAGCACTTCGGTGGGCAGGCCCGTCTGCTTCTCGAGGATCTGCAAGATTCTTTTCGTTTTGCCCCTATTGTATACCGACACGCCCTCGAGGTACGCGACGAGGAATCGTCTGCCCGCGTCGGGGTTTCGGTCGAGGAGCGTCGGTCCGTAGGCAATGAATGCGTACTGCGCGCCGGGCGCGACATCCTCCACGCGCTTCCAGATGACCCCGTGTCCCGACCGGAGGATGTGGGTGATCCACGGTTCGGAGGTGACGGCCAGGTCGATTGCGCCCTGCGAGAGCGCTCCGGGCAGCGCCGCGTCAGGCACGTCGGCGACCTCGATCGCCTCGAGTCCCAACCCTGCCGACTCGAGCAGCTTGTCCAGCAAGTAGCCTTGAAACGAGTGGCGGTTGACCGCGACCCGCCGACCGCGGAGCCATCCCGCCGTGTCCGGCGCTCCCGCCTCCACGAGCGCCCGCCGCGCCATGACCGCCGTATACGTACAGCCGGCCGGGTCGATGTACCCCTTGTCGGCGACCAGCCTGATCCGCGCGCCTCGCGCCAGGCCGTTGAGAAACGCGAGACTGATGGTGCCGCCCGCGACGTCGATCTCGCCCCGCGCCAGCGCGACGATCGCGTCGGCGGATCGTTTCAACTTCCGGAACGTCACGTGGAGCTGCTGCTCGGCGAAGTAGCCTTCCTCCTGGGCAATCAGCAGCGGCGCAAAGGATACGTACGGAAGCACCGCAACCTGGAGCGCGACTGTTCCGTCGGGACGTGACCCGCGTGCCGGCGCGCCGCAACCCGCGTGTGCGAGTTGCATCAGGACGCAGACGATGGCCACGGCGCTCCCGCTTCGCCTGAGCGCGGTCAGCGAGTCTCGCGACGGCTGTGCAGTCGGTCCTCGTGTCACGGTTCGGAGACCGCCGCTCGCGGATGGGGCGAGCGGCAGAGGGGCGGCAGCTTGCCCGTGGCGGTCCAGAGCGGCTCGGTTCTCTGCACGGTCAAGGTGTCGGCTTGTGCCCAGGTCGCGCGCGCCAGATCCGCAGACGGGCTGCGCCGGCGCAGCTCGTCGAGCACCGCGCCGCGCACCCGTGCGACCTCGGCGATGGTGACGCGCGGGCTCACCCGCAAGATCAGCCTGCTGAACCCGGCAGCGTCCTCGTGCTCGACGAGCTGGTAGTCGAGGGCGCTGCCCCCGAAGCGCGCGGGCAACACCTCCTCCAGGATCCGCACCATTTCGCCGGCCGGCACGGTCGCGCCCTCGCTCGTCAGTTTCTTCTCACTCCGAATGTTGCGGAGGTGCCGCGGGAAATACGTCTCGAGCGGGCAGCCACAGCGCCGCGCCTCGACGAGACCGCCATCATCGCTCTCGACGTTCAGCAGGATCTTGGGGGCGGAGGGCAGAAGCGTGGTGAAGTAGAACGCGTCGACAGGCCCTTCGGTCGCGTCAACCGCCGCGCGTGCGTGCTGGACGAGCGCGAGGGCATCCTCGTGGAGATGGATGTCGTTGCCGTCCACCGGCTGCGCGCATCCAACGCCGACCGGACCGGCTTCCGCGAAGGCGTACGTCGGAATCCACCGCGCACCCGAGCGGCGGATTCCCTGCACCTTCACTGGCGTCGGCACCTCGCCGCCGCCCATGAACGTCACCCCCGTCAGATCGATGCCCGCCTCTTGTGCCGCCAGCGACACCCGCAGGGCCGGGCTGACGAACGTCCGGAGGAGACACGCGCCGCATTCGTCGCGGACCCGCGCCGCCCACTCGGCGACGACGCGCGCGCGGTCGAGCGGCACGGGTTCCGGACGCGGGATCGGCACCCCGAACGCGCGACCCGCCCGAACCAGATACTCGGTCGCGACACGGCACGTCAGCGACGGCCGCAGGGCGCCCGGGCTCACCGGGGAGAACCACCTGAGCGGAACGCATCCGATCCGTGCGTCACGCAGCACGTTGTTGACGCCGCTGACGCCGGGCAGGATGCTACGCCAGAGACCGGTTGGCACACCCACCAGGCCGTGCGCCTCGCGGCCCAGGTACCACAATGGCGCGACTGCGGCGAGGTGTTCGAGGTCGATGACGACGCGCGATCCGGCGCCCGTCGTCCCGCTCGTTGCGCCACGGTAGGCGGCGCTCAAGTACGGGTTGTCGAAATCACGCGGACGCACGCGGATCGTCCGGCCGCCGCGGCAGATGGGCCGCAGGCCCTTGAACTCTTCGAAGCTCACAGAGACACCGGCCTCGCGAAGCGCGCGAAGCGTGGCGTCGAGGCCGCGGGTGCGCACCATCTGCGCCAGGTCGCCCTGCTCGCATCCCGCCAGCCGCAGGAGCGGCAGGTACGGGCTTCGTGAGTAGCCGTAGATGCCGCGCTCGACCAGCCTCAGGAAGTTGCGCTCGCGCTCCTCGAGGCGCTGCCGCACGATTGCGTGGGCCTGCTCGGCGGTGAGCGTCTCGTGCAAGAACTTCCGCAGGCCCAGGGTAAAACGACCGTACGACCGGAGATTCCCCACCATGAGAGGTCTTCACGCCGGTGCGGCGCCAGGCAGGGCGGCCCCAACGGTCTGAAGCGGCTTGTGTCGCCGTGATTATGGCCGATCCGCCGTCGAGTCGGCCAGTCTGGCGGTCTGGCCCGCTCGTTACC
>CAYHSN010000043.1:0-2319 GCA_964359235.1 uncultured Vicinamibacterales bacterium
ACATGGTGTCGTTCGGCCCGACGCTCGAAGGCGTCCACTCGCCCGACGAGAAGATTTCCATCGACACGGTGCCGAAGTTCTGGGAGTTCCTGCTCGCGATACTGAAGAATGTGAATTGAGAGGCGGGCCGAGCCCTTCGACTTCGCTCAGGGCAGGCAAGCTCGGCCCCGACGCGCACTACGCACTCGTATCCCGGTGGGGGCCGGCTTCAGCCGGCCCGCTGGCCGTCCAGGGCCAGCGCCTCCTTGCGGTCGGATCGAACGTCGACATCAACCGCCTGAAGGACGCCAGAACGCGCGTGGTCGATCTCGGTGGGAAGACCGTGGTGCCCGGCCTGGTGGATGGGCACCTGCACTTCGCCCGCCTCGGCGCCGACCGCGGCAACTCGCTCGATCTCACCGACACGAAGAGCGAGGCCGAGGGCGCCGTCCTGGTTCGCCGCCTGGCAGGACGCCTGAAGCCCGGCGAGTGGATCACCGGCGACACCTGGCACACGGGCAACTGGGAGAACCCGGCCTGGCCCACGCGCAAGTCGCTCGACGAAGCGGCGCCGAACAATCCGGTGTTTCTGGGCGGCATGCACTCGCACGCGAGCTGGGCGAACACGCGCGCACTCGAGGCGGCGGGCGTCACCAGGACGACACCGGATCCGCCGGGCGGCCAGGTCTTCAAACCAGATCTACTTCATCCTCGCGAAGTCGCTGAAAGCGGGCTTCAACGCGGCGCTCCACGCCATTGGCGACCGCGGCAACCAGATGGCGCTCGACGCCATCGAACAGGCGCTCGTCAGGGTGCCGGTGCGCGACCACCGGATCCGGATCGAGCACGCGCAGATCCTGCGGCCCCAGGATCTGCCGCGGTTCGCGACGCTCGGCGTGTTGGCGTCGTATCAGTGGATGCACGCCACGCTCGATATGCCCTGGGCCGAGGCGCGCGTCGGCCGCGACCGCCTGCAGGCCGCCTACGCGTGGCGCGCGATGCTCACGAGTGGCGCGCGCGTCGTAGGCGAATCGGACGAGGGCGCCCGGACGTTCAGCCCGTTCATGGGCATGCACGCCGCCGTCACGCGCCAGGACGCGAAAGGGTTGCCGCCTGGTGGCTGGCGTCCGGAGCAGCGCCTGACGCGTTATGAGGCGCTCAAGAGCTACACGCTCGACGCGGCGTACGCCAGCTTCGAGGAAGATGTGCTGGGGTCCCTCACCCCCGGCAAGTACGCCGACCTCGTGGTGCTCTCGAAGGACATCATGACCGTCCCGGCCGAGGAGATCCTCCAGACCGAGGCCGTGATGACGATGGTGGCCGGCAAGATCGCGTTCGAGCGCCCTCCCGTCGCGCCTACTGCGCGCCGAGGATCTGGGCGGTCTTCTTGACGTTCCGCGGCTCGACCCACAGGATCGCGCCGAACCGCCCGTCGGCACCCACCGCATCAACGGCGATCACGTTGATCTTCGCATCGGCGAGCTGCCCGATGATGTCTGCGATGGCGCCGACGCGGTCGTCGCCCGAGATCAGGAAGGCGCGCTTGGGCCCAGTGAGCTTCCACCCCGCCGCCTTCGCCGCCTTTTTGAACGCCGCGGCATCCACCGGGATGAAGTCGAGTTGCGCCCGGCGGCCGCTCGGGAAGCCGGTGAACGCAAGCAGGTTGACCCCCGCGTCCTTCAGCGCACGCAGCGCGCGTGCCCCCTCTCCGGCTTTGTGCGGCACTTGCACGTAAAAGTAGTCGACCTGCCGAATCGTGTCAGCCATGGTTTCCTCCTCGCTCGACTCAAGTCCGCCTCAGCGCCTCCTTGACGCGCGCCGGCGTCATCGGAAGCTGGAACAGTCTGGCGCCGACCGCGTCGTAGATGGCATTCGCGACGACCGCGCCCATGCAGACAACCGGCGGCTCGCCGCACCCCGACGCGGGGACGTCAGGATTGTAGACCAGGATGGTCTCGATCTGCGGCAGCCACGAGAATCGCGGGATTTCGTACGTATCGAAGTTGCGATCGAGAATCTCCCCGCCCTTGAACCGGACCTCCTCGTTCTCGCCTTCCTGCAATCTGCCACTCTCCCCCACCGTTTGTCCCGGTGGGGCCGCCTTCACCAGATGATCGAAGATGGTCTTGTCATCGACGGTCGGGGCAGCACGGTCGAACTGGGCCTTGATCAGGTCGAACGCCTTCTCGGCCTGATCCGGACGTTCGTGAAGCACCGCGATCAGGTCGCCGTCGCGAACCACGCGTGCACCTTCGAACGCCTCGGCCGCCGCCGTGTCCGCGCTCGTCAACGTCGCGCCGTGCGCCGGCGGTCTGACGATCCGCGCGTGCAGCATGCCCG
>CAYHSN010000043.1:2419-7659 GCA_964359235.1 uncultured Vicinamibacterales bacterium
CCCGAACGTGCCCATGTCCCACGGGCAGAGGTCCGTGTCGCCGATGGTCACGACGCGCTTCCCGGCGAAATGAAGGAAATCGGGGCAGGGAGGTTCATGGTCCTCCAGCGGCCGCTCTGAGCAGGGCCAGTCTCCGCCCAGATGACGGACCTGTCAAGGCAGGTGGCCGGAGATGGCTTGCGGCGTGAGGCACTGGCCTGGCCCGGTGTGGCACGCTTGCCAGCACTGGTGTCCGGCACCACCAGCATGATATTCTAACAACGTATTCTTGTGAGATATCTATGACAGCGATCTCTCTGAAGCTCCCGGACGACCTGCTCGAAGCCAGCTCGCGTCATGCCGAGGCGCTCCAGGTGTCGCGCGCCGAGTACATCAGGCGGGCGATCGAGCGGATGAACCGCGAGACCGAGGCGACGCTGCGGGCCACGCGTCTGGCCTCCGCGTCGCGAAAGGTCCGCGGCGAGAGCATGCGGGTGAACGCCGAGTTCTCGGGCATCGAGCGGGACGTCGATGCGTAAGCGTGGCGAGATCTGGTTGGCGAACCTCGACCCGCGCCAAGGCTCCGAGCCCGGCAAGACGCGGCCGGTGCTGATCGTCCAGGCGCAGGCGTTGCTCGACGCTGACCACCCGTCGACCCTGATCGTTCCACTGACGACTCGCCTGGTTAATAAGGCAGAGCCGTTGCGGCTACGCGTGCGCCGGGCCGGCCGCCTGCGCCGGGACTCTGACTTGTTGATTGATCAGTTGCGCGCGATCGACAACCGCCGGCTGGCGCAGGGCCCGCTGACCCGTCTCAGCGCATCGCAGATGGCGAGGGTCGAGGTCGCGATTGCGGAAGTGCTGGATCTGTTCTCTCCGGCGTCACCTTCGTGAAGGCGCCGCCGCGCCCGGGGCGCCCCAGGGCTTTCATCACGCCGCCTTCGGTCCACGTCACACCTCGAAGGCCTGCTCCTTCTGGCGCGCGCAGGCCATCAGAGCCTGGAAGCGCGGGTCACCGCGCAACGGGGCGAGGAACGGCCACGAAGCGGGCATTCGACTGACCGACGAGACCCTGCAGTAGCGGAGTGAATCTGTCCCAGAGCCAATTCAGTCTCCGCCCGCGGCGGGACACTGTCAAGCCGTCACGGAGTCATTTCGGTAGCGGGGCGCCGGGGGCGGGCAGGCATGCCGGCATCCAATACCCGAGTGCTGTAGAATGCGATCGGCGTGGCGCAACCGATCGCACGCGGGTCCGACACCATGGTGGACGTCGACCGGCACATCGCCTACTGGCGCGAAGGCGCACAAGAAGACTGGGCCGTAGCAGGTGACCTTCTCGCTCGGGGCCGCATCCGGCACGGCCTGTTCTTCGCACACCTCGCCCTCGAGAAGGCGCTCAAGGCCCACGCTTGTCGGCACACACGCGACCTCGCACCCCGAACCCACAATCTCGTGCGGCTGGTTGAAGTCGCCGCTGTCCAGTTGAGTTCTGAGCATCTGGCGACGCTGGCGGAGATGAACGCATTCAGCCAGGCTGGCCGCTATCCGGAAACACTGTCCGCCGCGCCGACGGCCGCCGAAGCCGACGGTTACCTGACCCGGGCCACGGAGGTGTTTGAGTGGTTGATGAGTCGGTTGTGACCAGCGTTCGGCGGTACCTGCGCACGCTCGCGCGATTCGGAATGGTCGTGCGGGCAGGGATCGTGTTCGGGTCGCAGGTTCATGGAAACGTCAACGCATGGAGCGACGTGGACCTGCTCGTGATCTCGCCACGGTTTGACGGCCCCGTCAGCCGCCGAGACGTCGACCTCCTCTGGCGTGTGGCCGCCCAGGTCGACAGTCGCATTGAGCCGGTCCCATGCGGCGAGCAGCAGTGGATGGAAGACGACTGGAGCACGCTGGTGGAAGTGGCACGCAGGGAAGGACACACGATCACCGTGCACGACGACCCACCAGCCAGCCCCGCCACGACCCCGTAGGACGCCCAAAGGCTCAAGACTGGAAACGGGCCAGATCAGAACGCTCACACCAGTCCCTGCGCCTGGGTCTCACTGCGATGTTCGAAGCCGCCGAACTCGGCCTCACGGTCTCCAAGGAGGAATACCAGGCGCGCGTGCCGGCGCTCCGCGCGGATCTGTTACAGGTTCAACGAGAGCTTCTCCCGGCGTCCTTCCCGGTCATCATCGTGCTCGCCGGCGTTGACGGCGCGGGCAAGAGCGAGACGGTCAACCTGCTGCACGAATGGATGGACCCGCGCTGGCTCGTCACGCACGCCTTCGGCGAACCGTCAGACGAAGAGGCCGAGCGTCCGGAGTACTGGCGCTACTGGCGGACCTTGCCTCCGCGGGGCCGCGTCGGGCTCTTTCTGAGCTCCTGGTACTCTAGACCGGTGCTCGATCGCGCCTACCGCCGTGACGGCGCGAGGCGGTTCGAAGAACGTCTCGCCAGGATCGCTGAGTTCGAGAAATGTCTGGCTGACGATGGTGCGCTGATCCTGAAGTTCTGGATGCATCTGGGCGAGGCCGCGCAGAAGAAGCGGCTGAAGAAGCTCGAGAACGATCCGCTGACTCGCTGGCGAGTCACGAAGCTCCAGTGGAAGCACTGGCGCATGTACGCCCGCTTCGTCGAGGCCGCCGAGCGGGCGATCGAGCGCACGAGCACCGGGCAGGCGCCGTGGCGGATCGTCGAGGGACTCGACGAACGCTATCGCTCCCTGACGGTCACGACGTTGATTCGCGATGCGATCCGCAGCGCGCTGGGCAACTTGAAGGCAAAGGCGGCCCTGCCGCCGGCGCCGACGCGCGCGCGACCGCGCGAGACGCGCGGCGCCGCAGCGGAGGCCCGAGGCCGCCGCGACGGGGCACCGAACACCGAATCGTATCCCACGGTACTCGCCCGCCTGGACGTGTCGAAACGCGTGGACAAGGAGTCGTATCCGCAGCTCCTGGAGAAGTGGCAGGGTGTGCTGAACCGCCTGCATCGCCGGGCGCACGACGAGGGCGTGTCGACGGTGCTCGTCTTCGAGGGCTGGGACGCGTCCGGCAAAGGCGGCGTCATTCGGCGCGTGACCGCCGCCCTCGACGCGCGGGCCTACCAGGTCATCCCGATCGGCGCGCCCACCGACGAGGAGCGCGCGCACCACTACCTCTGGCGGTTCTGGCGCCATCTGTCACGCGCGGGACGGGTGACCATCTTCGACCGGAGCTGGTACGGGCGCGTGCTGGTCGAGCGAGTGGAAGGCCTCGCCTCAACCGACGAGTGGATGCGGGCCTACTCGGAAATCAACCAGTTCGAGGCGCAACTGGTCGAACACGGCATCGTCCTGCTGAAGTTCTGGATGCACGTGACGAAGGACGAGCAGTTGCGTCGCTTCCGCGAGCGCGCTCGGCTGTCCTACAAGCGGTGGAAGCTGACCAAAGAGGACTGGCGGAATCGCGAGAAGTGGGCTGACTACGAGCGCGCGGTCGACGAAATGGTGGCGCGCACCAGCACGCGCCGGGCGCCCTGGACGCTGGTCGAAGGGAACGACAAGGCGTACACGCGCATCAAGGTGCTCCGGACCATCTGCGATCGATTGGGCGAGGCGCTGGCGTGACCCGGGATCGCCCGTCGCGACCGAGCCTGCATAGCTCTCTAGCACGTCACGTGCAGGATCGCATTGGCTCCCGCGGACGCCTTGCGCAGCACCTCGATGGCCTCGCGCGTCGGAAGCACGATCAGTTCAACCTTGCGCCTGTCGGCTTCGCGCTTCACGTCATCCATGACCGGCAGCGCGCCGTAGGCACCGGTGCCGATCACGAGTTGACGGCACTTCCAGGGTATCTCTTCCTCCAGCGACAGCGGCGTGTGTCCAAAGGCGTCGCGGAATCTCTTCGAGGCTTTTTTCTTTCGCTTCAGGACCTCCCCGCGGTCGATGACCAAGTCGTGCTCGTAGGTGACGCCGTCGATCCGGATCGAACCAAAGGAAAACGCTTCAATCCGCATGGGCCCCACGGTCCGTCCCCGAGCCACGAGCCCCGGTTCTTCACATCACCGCCACCGGCGGCGCGGGCTCATCGGGCGACCCGGCCTTTCCGAGCGGCACCAGGCTCAGATACGCGGCCATGATGACGGCTGCGGCAATCGCCAGCCAGCCGGCGCCAGACCAGGAATAGGCCCAGAAGCTGCCGCGGAAGAACACGATCGCCGCGACGAACAGGCCCATCAGCGCCTCGCCCGCGATGAGGCCCGACGCCACCAGCACGCCCGAGTTCTCGACCCGCGCCTTCTGCGCGTCGTTGTAGTGGCGTTTCGCCGCGCGGCTGTCCACCCAGCCGCGGATCATGCCGCCCACGAAGATCGCGAACGTCGTCTCGAGCGGCAGATACATGCCGACCGCGAAGAGCATCGGGCTGCGCACCTTGATCAGAATGAGCGAGATGCCCATGGCGATCCCGACGATCACGAGCGGCCACGCCATCTCGCCGCCGACGATGCCCTGCGCGAGCGTCGCCATGAGACCGGCCTGCGGCGCCGAGAGCTGACGATCGCCGAAGCCCGTCCCCCCCTGCGCGATGTTCGAGAAGTGCAGCACGTAGAGCGGGAAGAACAGGAGCGCGCCCGCCACGACGACGCCGATGAGGTCGCCCACCTGCATCTTCCACGGCGTGCCGCCCAGGATGTGCCCGACCTTCAGGTCCTGCAGCATCTCGCCGGCCACGGCCGCCGCCACGCACACGACCGCCGCGACGCCCAGCACCGCGGCCACGCCCGCGCTGCCCTTCTCGCCGATGAGCACCATCACGAGCGCCGCGATGATGAGCGTCGCCAGCGTGAGGCCCGACACCGGGTTGTTCGACGACCCGATCATGCCCACGAGGTTGCCCGACACCGCCGCGAAGAAGAAGCCGGCGATGAGCATCACGAGGGCCGCGAAGGTCGCCGAGCTCACCGCCCCGGTGAAGTACGCGTACACGGCCACCATCGCGAAGAACACCAGCACGATGCCGATCACCACGACCTTGAAGCTCAGGTCGCGCTCGGTCCGCACGGTGGCCTCGGCCGCGCCGGCCGACTTCTTGAGGTCCGCCACGCCGCGCTTGATCCCGATGATCAGGCTCTTGCGCATCCGCCACAGCGTGAACGACGCACCGACGAGCATGCCGCCCACGGCGATCGGCCGGACGATGAACCGCCAGAGACTGCTGGCAAGCGCCACCCACGCCGCCTCACTGCCGGGCTCGAGGCCTCGCGACGCCGCGAAGTTGTCCATCTGGCTCGGC
>CAYHSN010000043.1:7669-9798 GCA_964359235.1 uncultured Vicinamibacterales bacterium
AAGAACACGAGCAGCGGCACGAACAGACCCCACGCGAGCAGGCCGCCGGCGAAGTTCAACGCTCCGAGCACGGGCCCGATGATGTAGCCGACGCCGATGTAGGCCGGGCTCACGGCAGGCGCCGATATCGTCGTCACACCGCCGGCCGGAACGGCGTAATCGCTCGACCGGAAACCGAGGCGGACGATGCTCTTGCCCATGTCGCCAACGCGCAAGATGAAGTCGTTCGACGCGCGGAAGATCTGGAGCTGCCCCAGGAGCTGGATGAACGCGCCGACGCCCATGGCCTGAAAGAGCTGCTTGGCGGCCTGGGCGCCGACTTGACCCGCCTTGTGAATCTCGGAGGCGGCGACCGATTCCGGAAACGGCAGCTCGGGATCCTCGACCATCACGCGCCGCAGGACGGTCACGAACAGGACGCCGAGAATGCCGCCGACGATCATCAGGGCCGACGCCGTCAGGTAGTCCTTGACCGTGTCGAACGTCCACAGGTTCAAGATGACGAACGCCGGGAGCGTGAAGATGGCGCCGGCCGCCACCGACTCGCCGATCGACCCGACCGTCCGCGAGAAGTTCTCTTCGAGGACGCTGCCGCGCAGGAGCCGCAGCACCGCCATGCTGATCACCGCGGCCGGATACGTCGCGGCGATGGTCATGCCCGCCCGGAGGCCGAGATAGGCATTGGCCGCCCCGAGCACGACGCTCAAGACGAGCCCCAGGAACAGGGCCCGGATGGTGAACTCCCTCATCGTCGAGCTGGCGGGAACGAAGGACTGAAAGGGGGGTTTCGTGGCCATGGCGGGCGCATGTTAACACGCAACCGAGAACCTGCGTTACCCTTGACCTGCAGGATCCATGGGCCGTCTCCAAGGCGTTCTTGCCGTCTCGCTCCTCGGTCTTCTTGCCGCCGCCGTCGGTGCGTCGCACGTCCCGGCGTGGGGCGCGCAGGAACGCGACGCGGGTTCTCGCACGCGCACGACCACGCTGGCGGCGCTCACCACATATCCCCTCTTCTTCCACGCCAGCCGCGTGCGCGTGCTGGGCGAGGTCGCGATCGAGCCGGCCACCGAGATCGATTGGTTGACAGACCAGACGCGCCGGGTCGCGCTCGTCGGCGCCGACCGGGCGGGGGCCGGCGCCGGCTCTCGCGTCCAGGTGACCGGATCGTTCTTCGACCTCGGGCGTCTGCAGCCTGACGACGTGCGCCTGGGCACGCACGATTTCCGCGCGCTCTCGCGCGCGGTGCTCAACCGCGACTGGCCTGGTCCCGGCGAAGTGCTCGTCGTCGTGGCGGACGCCGCCGCGGCGGCCGAGAACCCGGCCGAGCCGACGCTGCGCTCAATCGCGATCGATCCGGCGAGCTACGAGGGCAAGCGCGTGTCGCTCGCCGGTCGGTTCCGCGGCGCGAATCTGTATGGCGATGTCCCCGCGGGTCCTGGCAAGAGCAAGTGGGATTTCGTGCTGCAGGCGGCCGACGCCGCCGTCTGGGTCACGGCGCTGCGGCCGCGCGGGAAAGGCTTCGAGCTCGATCCTCACGCGCGCGTCGACACGGGCCGATGGATCCGCGTCGCCGGTGTGGTCCGCCACGAGGGCGCTCTCGTGTGGATCGAGGGCCAAACCATTCAGCGTGCCGACGCGGTCGAGGACACGCCGGAAGAGCCCGCGCCCGCTCAGATCAGGGTGCCGGCGCGGCCTCCGGCGGTGATCTTCAGCGCGCCGATCCAGAACGACACGGATGTCCCCTCGAAGACCGATATCCGCGTCCAGTTTTCGCGCGACATGGAGGCCGGGTCGTTCAAGGAGCGCGTGCGGATGACCTACTTTGGCGGCGCGCCCGAGCCGCCTCCCGCGCCGTCGTTCGCGTGGGCCTACCGCCAGGGCACGCGTGTGTTGGAGATCAAGCTCCAGGCGCCGCTCGAGCGCTTCCGCACGGTGCGCGTCGAGCTTCTGGAAGGCATCACGGCGAGCGACGGCACGCCGCTCACGCCCTGGACGCTCACGTTTACGGTAGGCGCGATGTGAGCCGTCCGACTGACGCTTGCCGTTCGGGTGGATGCTTGCCGTTCAGATGATCCTTGCCGTTCAGATGATCCTTGCCGTTCAGATGATCCTTGCCGTTCAGATGATCC
>CAYHSN010000043.1:9898-12719 GCA_964359235.1 uncultured Vicinamibacterales bacterium
CGTCAGTTGCCGAACGGCGATCGTCAGTCTGCCGAACGGCGATCGTCAGTCTGCCGAACGGCGATCGTCAGTGGCCGAACGGCAGACGTCAGTCGCTGAACGGCGATCGTCAGTCGCCGAACGGCGATCGTCAGTGGCCGAACGGCACGCGTCAGTCCCCGAACGGCACGCGTCAGTCCCCTGCGTCAGCCCCCAATCGGTCCTGTCGCGAGCAAGGCCGCCACTCGGTTCCGCGCCTCTGAGACGAGCCAGTCCCGATCGTCGAGCGTCCGTCCCGTCGTCTCGATCGGCGCGCCGAGCCGCACCGACACTGTTACCGGCCAGATGATCGGGCTCCCCTTCCGCATCGCGTCGCGCGCGCCGATGATGACGATCGGCACGACGGGCGCCTGCGCCTTGATGGCCATGATGAAACCGCCCTTCTTGAACGGCAGCAGATCACCCGTCCGGCTGCGCGTGCCCTCGGGAAAAATGAGAAACGACGCGCCGGCCCGCAGCGCCTCCGCCGCGCGTTCGACCGCGGGCAGGCTCTGGTCGGGGTTGCTGCGTTCGAGCGGTACGAATCCGACCATCTCGAACACGCGGCCGAGCACGGGCAGCTTGCGCAACTCGGCCTTGTAGAGGATGCGCAACCGCGGACACAGCTCCTGCAGAACGTCGAAGACGACCGGCGGCTCGACGTTGCTGCTGTGGTTGATGCAGTAGACCGCGGCACGGCCCTTCTGAATGTGCTCGCGTCCCTCGACGCGGTACGTGATGCCGCTCAGCCGCAGGCCGAGCTGCACGCCCCGGATCCCCGTCCGATAGATGAAGTTCGGCCGGTTGAAGGCGAACGCGAGCAGCATCACCGGCGGTCCCAGGACGAGGACGTAGACCGCAATGGTGACAAACGTCGCGGCCGAGCGGAGGGCAGCGATGACCAGGCGCATCAGGACACGGAAAAGGCCCGGCGCGGACTCACCGCGCCGGGCCTGTCGATGCCACGCCTTTGGAGGAAATCAGGACGCTTTCGCGGTCCGGCGCACCGTCACGCGCGTCGTCGGCTTCGACATCTTGGCCCTGGCCACGGCGCGGGTCTTGATGACCAGGCAACGCTCGAGGGCCTGGTCGATCTTGGCCTCGACGATCGCGACCGGCTGCCGCAGCACTTCGGCGACCTCGGACACCACGAGGAACCTCGCGCGGTCGAGCATTCGCTTCTCGCGGAACGACAGGTTCTTCGATTTGGCCAGAAATGTCAGGCACTTGAGCACGTCGACCACGTCGTAAATCGACCCCGTGCGCATCTTGTCCGAGTTGTCCTTGAATCGCCCCTTCCAGTTCTGATGGTTGTCGATCTTGCCGTCGCCCAGGAGCGCGAAAAGCCGCTCGACTTCACCGTCCGCGATGGCCCGGCGAAGGCCGACGCCGTCGACGTTGTCGAGGGGCACCAGGACCGTCGTCTCGTTGGCCACCATGCGCAGGTGATAGAACCCGCACGTGGTTCCGAAAATGGTCTTGGTTTCGATGCCCTCGACGATGCCCAGTCCGTGATTTGGGTAAATGACCTTGTCGCCAACCTCGAATGTCAATTCGGTTCCCCCCGTGTCTAGGAAAGGCGCTTGAAGGTTAGGTGCAGGTCCGATGAGCCGTCCTGTCAGTATAGCCCACCGGAGCGCCGCCTGGCAACGAAAAACCTCGGAAACACGCCACTTTTTCGCACTTCTTCGCGTTGGCACGGCCCGGCGAGGGGGCTGAGGCGCCCTAAGGGGATAAACTGCCGAGGGTTGCGGTAAGATGCGCCGCGAGGCCGTCGCCTCAACACGGGAGGGAGAACGCACATGCCGGTTCGCCGATTGTCCCTGGCTCTGGTCCTGGCGACCACTTGCCTGGCTGCCCTGGTCTGGACCGCCCGGCCGGCCACATCCGCCGCGGCGGTGGCTGGCGGCCAGCAAAGCCTGGCCCCCTTCGTGCCCACGCCCCAGGACGTGGTCGAGCGCATGCTCGAGTTGGCGGGCGTCACGAAGAACGACGTCGTGTACGACCTCGGGTGCGGCGACGGCCGCATCGTGATCACGGCAGCGAAGAAGTACGGGGCTCGCGGGGTGGGCGTGGACATCGACCCTGAGCGCATCGCCGAGTCGAAGGCCAACGCCGAGAAGGCGGGCGTGACGAAGCTGGTGGAGTTCCGCCAGCAGGACGCCATGACGGTCGACGTCTCCCCCGCCACCGTTGTGACGCTCTATCTGCTGACGGGCTCCAACCTGAAGCTCCGCCCCATCCTGACAACGCAGCTCAAGCCCGGCGCGCGCATCGTGTCGCACGCCTTCAGCATGGGCGACTGGACGCCGGACAAGGACGAAGAGTTCGTCGACGCCAACGGCATCAGTCGCCGGCTGATGGTGTGGAAGGCGGATGGCGAGGTTAGACAGTGAGGAGAATTTGAGAGTTTGAGGATTGGAGAATTTGAGGATTTGAGAGCCTCAGATCCTCCAATCCTCCAATCCTCCAATTCTCCAATCACGGCGCTTCTCTATTTCATGGCTCCCCTGATGAACGCCGCCACGTCCTTCTTGAGCTGCCTGAGCACGGGCACGCGGATGTACATCATGTGCCCGCCTTCGTAGTGGCCCCAGCTCACGCGCTGCTGGCAGGTCGGCTCCCAGCCGAGGTGCATGAAGTCGTACTCGGCGCCGAAAAACGGCGTCGCCATGTCGTAGTACCCGCACACGACGAAGATCTTGAGGAACGGGTTGCGCGCCATCGCGGCGCGCAGGGCCTCGACGTGCGAGGCCGGCGGACCGGAACGTGCCGTAGCTCTCGCCGAGGTGATCGGCCGGTT
>CAYHSN010000044.1:0-12660 GCA_964359235.1 uncultured Vicinamibacterales bacterium
GTGGTTCATGCTCTGTGCGCTCGCAGCCCTGGCGACTTACGCCACGGGCTGCTAGCCTGGCACCTACCGGACAGCTCCAATGAAGGGACCGGCCTGGCTCGCCCTGACCGCCGTCGGCGTCACCGGACTGCTCGGTGGGGTCCTGCTCGTCGCGCAGCAACAGCCGGTCTTCCGTTCTCGCGTCGATCTCGTGACAGTGGACGTGAGCGCGCTCGACCGCGAGGGGCGCCCCATCCAGGGGCTGGGACCGGACGACTTCACGCTGCGGGTGGACGGCGAAGTGCGGCCTCTGGTGTCGGCGCAGTACGTGTCGCAGCTCGGCCCGGCGGCGGGATCCCGCGCCAGCGTCCCTCTGCACTACAGCTCGAACGATCTCGTCACGCCGGGTCGGCTGATCCTCATCGCGGTCGATCAGCGGCACATCCGGCGCGTGGACGGCACGGCCGGCATTCGCGCCGCGGCCGACTTCATCGACGCGCTCACCCCGGCCGACCTCGTGGGGGTCGTGGGGTTGAGCCGTGTGGGCGCCGTCGAATTCACCACCGACCGTCGCGCCGCCCGGCAGCAGCTCGAACGCCTCGCGGGCGAGGCCGACCCGGTTGAGCCCTTCTTCACCATGGGGCTCGCCGAGGCCCTGGCCATCGGCGACGGCAGCCGCGTGAAGCTGCGCGAGGTGGCGCTGCGGGAGTGCGGCGAGATGCTCATGCGGCGCGAGAACGTGCAGCGGCTCGACGAGCACGCGCTTCTGCGCGACCCGTGCGCGACCCAGATCGAGCAGCAGGCGCGGGCGATCGCCCAGCAAGTGCGCATTGAGACGACTCTGTCGATCGGCGCGCTCAAGCACCTGATCGAACCGCTGAAGGACTTCGACGGTCCGAAAACGCTCATCCTGCTCTCCGAGGGGCTTGTTGCCGAGCCGCAGACGGTCGACTTCGCCGACCTGGGCGCGGCGGCGCAGGCTGCCCAGGTCACCGTCTACGTCATGCAGCTCGAGACACCCGTCTTCGAAGCGGCCGACAATCGTCCGTCGCCGAGCGCATCGCTGGATGTTCAGCTTCGGTCCGACGGCCTGGCGCGCCTGGCGGGCGCGGCGCGAGGCGCGCTCTTCCATGTCGTGGGACGCGATCCGCGTCCCTTCTCGCGCATCTCGCTCGAACTGTCCGGCTACTACCTGCTGGCCTTCGAGCCGCGCGATTCGGATCGGGATGGCCGCCTGCACCGAATCCGGGTCACGCTGAACCACGCCGGCGGGACGCTTCGCGCCAGGCCCGTGTTCCGCCTGGAGCCGGCCGACGCACGAACGACCGAGGACCGGCTCGTCATGCTGCTGGAGGCGCGCGAGCTGGCCCGGGAGTTGCCGCTGCGCGTGGCGATCTACACGTATTGCGAACCGAACACGCCGAACTACCGCGTCGTCGTGAGCGCGGAAGCCGACACGGCGGCCGGCCGCGCCTCGGAGGCCGCACTCGGGTTCGTGCTGGTCGATGAGCGCAACGTGATCGCCGCCAGCGGTGTCCACCGATCCGACTCCGGATCGTACGCGTTCAGCGCGGTTGTCCCGCCAGGCAGCTACACGTTGAAGGTGGTGGCGATCGATCGGCTGGGCCGCCGCGGTAGTGCGCAGCGACCGTTTGTTGCGCGGCTGGCGCAGACCGGCGGCCTGCAGGTCAGTGATCTAATTCTGGGTGAGGTTCTGCCGCGTCCGGAGGCGCCCCTTCGGCCGGTCCTCGATCGAACGTCCCGCGATCGGCTGCTCGCCTATCTCGAGATCTATGCGGACCAGAGCCAAGCGCTCGACGACCTGAGCGTGCGGATCGCGGTGATGGATGGGCACGAGGCCGGTCCGCTCATTGCGGTCCCGGCCGTCATCGCGCGCGCAGGTGATTCCTGGGCGATCGCGCGCGCGCAGTTGCCAATCCAGGATCTGCCTGCAGGGCGCTACGTGGCGCGCGCTGACGTCTCGGTCTCGGGCCGGCCCGTCACGCGCGTGTCCCGCTTGTTCGAGATGAGCGCCTCGTTCAAGTAAACGAAAGGCGCCGGCCCCACTTCGCCGCGAAACGCAAGTGCAAGTTCAGTAGACCTCCTTGCACTCTCCCCCCTGACACTCGTATCCCTCTTCCCCGCAAGTGCTCTCGTAGGTGATGGTACAGGCTTTGTCCACGCACGCGGTGCACGTGAAGCTGCACAGCGTGCTCGGATGACAGGCTTCCTCGCATAGCGGCGGCTGTTCGGCTTCGCCAGCGGGGCCGAGCAGGATCAATGGGAAAAGTACGCCGGCGACCAAGACGAAGAGGCGAGAACCGCGTCTCATGGGCGACCTCCTGTCGAAGGGACTGCTAAAACTCGTACCGCAACGCGAACTGCATGCACCGGCCCGCCTGGCCGTCGCAGGTCGCGAGCGTGCCGTCGTAGCGGCCGAACCCGGAGCGGTCGGGCAACATCGTCATGTTGCCCACGTCGAACCGCTGCGTGTTGGTGAGGTTGAAGGTGTCCCACCGGAAGCGCAGCCTGTGGTCGGCGATCCCGATCGACCACGCCTTGCTGATGCTCAGGTCGAATGTGAAGTAGCCATCGCCGCGGAACTCGTTGCGGAGGCCCACTTCGCCCGGCAGCGCGTAGCGGAAGTAGGTGAGGGCCTCCTTGGCATCGACGAAGGGGCTCGGCCGGTTGTCCACGGCGTTGCGCGTCGTGGCCGTCGCCGGGAGCCTGTCCGGGTCTTTCAGCATGGCGTTGCCCTGCAGGTTCCAGTTCGTCGGCCAGCACGAGCGGCAGTTCTGAACGCTGAACGGGAAGCCGCTCGTCCAGCGCACCAGGCCGGCGACCGACCAGTCGCCGATGATCTGGTTCACGGCGCCCGGCACGTCCGAGGCTAACGCCTTGCCCTGACCGAACGGCAGGTCCGAGATCCAGTTGAAGTTGATCTGGTGGCGGACGTCGAAGTCCGAGTAGCCGTAGTGCTTCTCCGGGTTCCAGGAGTCCAGCAGGAACCCGCTGTACCCGCCAAGCGCGAAGTTGCCGAAGCCGCTCCCCCGCTCGGCCTGCGAGCCGAGGTCTTTCGACTTGGCCAGCGTGTAGTTGAAGTCGAACTGGTAGCCGTCGCTGAAGCGCTTGCGGAGCGTGAGGGTCATGGCGTCGTAGCGCGAGTGCCCGAGCGTGCTGATCGCCGCGAGCGAGTCGTACTGCTCGGCGAAGTAGGCAAAGGGGCCGTAGATGCTGCAGGCCGGATCGCAGTACTCGTCCAGCTCGTAGAGCGCCGTGATGTAGTCGGGCGCGTTCAGCATGAACGCGCGCGCGATCGCCTGGGTCGCCGTCAGGCCGCCGCCGGCCGCCGACGGGAACAGGTTCTCCCAGTACGGGATCCCGGCCAGCGTCCCGAACGCCGACGCCGCCGAGCCGCCGGAGAGCCCTGCAGCCTCCGCGGCCGTGATCAGCCGCTGCGCGGCGGTGAAGTAGTCCATGCCCGACTTCGGATCGACGAGGTTGAGCGGCATGGCGAGGTCGCGGCGGACGAGCGTGTCGCGGCCGAGCCGGTTGATGTACGCCGCCTCGAAGCTGAAGCGGGCGCCCAACTCGCGCGCGAAGGCGATGTTCGAGACGTGCGCCGACGGCGTGACCAGCGTGTCGTCGACGCTCTGGGTGATGATGCCGGCGCGGATCGGCGGGGTTTGCGGAAACCCGCCCTTGGGCGCGGCCGGCATGGTGGGCGGCATGGTCGTGAGGTTGACGAACCGGACTGCCGGGTTCGTCTCGTACGGCCCGCCGAACGGGCTGCTGATCGTCGTCGACATGCCGAAGGCGAAGCCCTCGTCGAAGTTCGTCGCCAGGCCCTGACCGATGCGATCGAACACCCGCGAGTAGCCGCCGCGGATGACCGTGTGCGGCCACGGCGTCCACGCCGCCGAGATGCGCGGCGCCCAGTTGTTCTTGTCCCAGTCGTAGAACCCGCGCTTGCCGTTCTTCGGGCCGGCCAGATCGAACGTGACGATCGGGCTCTTGCTCGACGGGACGCCGTTCTTCATGTTCTGGGCCCGCTGGTCGAACCACTCGCCCATGCTCACCGAGGGCGCCACCTGAAGCCCGTTCACCTCGTACGGCGGCGAGTACAGGCTGTAGCGCACGCCGGCAGTCACGGTCAGGTTCGGACGAAGCTGCCAGCTATCCTGGAGGTAGACCTCGTACTCGTCCGACCCGTACTCGCGCTCGACCGACTGGCCGCTCGGCAGCGGATTCCCTTGCTTGTCGTAGTTGGCGCGCTGCATCGCCTGCGAGAGCACGCCCAGGCTGTTCAGCCACGCGTCGGCGTAGGTAGCCGCGCCAACCGCAGCGACCGCCGGAACGGCGAAGCAGCCCGGCGACGTGCAGAAGGCGGCCCCGGGCATGTACCGGCGCCCGATGCCCGCGACCCACGACGGATTGACGGTCGCGCTCAGGAACGACCCGTCGTTGCGGAAGCGTGGAATCCGCGTGAAGCGCAGGTTCGTGCCGAACTTGAACGTGTGGGTGCCCTTCAGCCACGTGAGATCTTCGGCGAAGTTGTGCGTCGGGGTCTCGCGCCCGCTCGTTCCCGTGAGGGGGTCGAAGGACGTGATGAACCGGAACGTGACGTAGTTCGACTTCAACCCGCCGATTGTCGTGTCGTCGATCCGCGTCAGGCCGTACCGGAAGCTGTTCATCAGGTTCGACCGCAGCACCGTGTCGTAGCCGACCGCGTAGCCCTGGTTCTTGACCTGCCGCACGGACGCCGGCGCCTGGCCGGGGAACTGCGGCGGCGCATTGATGGCATCGTCCTGCGCGTTGAACCGGCCGAACAGGGTCTGGTTGTCGGTCAGCTTGAGGTCGACACGGCCGATGTAGGTCTTGAAGTCGTTCTCGATGGGCGCCGCGAAGCGGAGGGCCATGATGTTGACGCCATCCTGGCCAGGTTCGTTCGGCAGCGGGTACTTCCTGAAGTACTCCGAGGCCGCGACGCTCGGCCCGATGCCGAGCGGATCGATGGCCGCGAGTTGCGCCGGCGTCAGACCAAACCAACCGGCCGGTACTGCGTGGGTGCTTCTAAAACCGCTCACCGAGCCCCCGGGGCACTGGGCCGCGACCGAGCACCGGTACACTACCACCCCGTCGCGGAACGACGCCGACGGGACCTGGCGCACTACCGGCCGCTCGCTCGCCTCTTTCAGCCACTCGAAGTTGCCGAAGAAGAAGAACCGGTTGCGGCGGATCGGACCGCCCAACGCGCCGCCGAAAATGTCCTTGTCGAGCTTCGGCGCCTTGCTCGGCTGGCCCGAGGCACGCTGCGCCAACTGCAGGAAATACTCGTTGCTCGAGGTCGCCGTCCTTCGCAGGAACCAGTAAGCCGACCCGTCGTAGTTGTTCGTCCCGCTCCGCGTGACGAGTGAGACCTGCGGGCCGCTCGACCGGCCCATCTCGGCCCCGTAGCTGCTGGTGGTGACACGGAACTCCTGAAGCGCCTCCTGAGTGATGCGCACGGCGGAGGTGAACGCCGTCTGCAGTTGCGGGTCGTTCACGTCGATGCCGTCAAGCGTCACGTTCTGCTGATCCGCGCGCGCGCCGGCCACCGCGCCGTAGCGTGGGTCGACGGTCGCCGGATCGACCCTCGGGATGAACACCGCACCGGGCTGCAGGCTCAGGAGCTGCACGACGTTGCGGGCCTCGACCGGCAGGTTGCGAATCGCTTCCTGGCCGAGCGTGTTGCCGAGGCTCGCGTCGAGCGTGTTGATGAGCGGGCTCTCGGCCTGGACGGTCACGGTTTCGGCCAGCGCGCCAACCTCGAGCTTCGCATCCTGGCGCGACGCCATGTCCACCCGCAGCTCGAGGTCCTCGAACTTCGCGCCGCGGAAGCCACTCAGCTCGATCGTGAGGTCGTAGTGCCCGGGCGGCAGCGACACGATCGAGTACAGACCCGACTCGTTGCTGACCGTCGATCGCGCCGCGCCGGTGGCCCGACTGGCCAGCGTCACGGTGGCACCGGGGATGACTTGCCCCTGCTGATCGACGATGCGGCCAGAGATCGACGCCGTGCCCGATTGGGCCCAGGCCGCGCCGGCCAGCAGCAGCAGGGTTAGGACACAGGCAGTGCAGCGAACGAGACCTAGTTGGAGCACTCTCACACCACACCCCCTTTTGGAGACACCGAGGACCGCCGCCGAACGTCCGAGAACTACCCGTCTGAATATCGACTTGCCCGCCGGAAGTCAAGCACAAAACGGCGCTCGACGATGTCCTTGAATCTGCGAAGCCGGGAACGCCCGAACGCGATGCCGCACCTTGAACCGCACGCCGAGCTGGTGTATAAGGATTTGCAACCCGTCCCAGTTTCACCACCAATCGCGGCCCGAGGAGGAGCGACCATGCGGTCCCGCTGCACCCTGTGTGTCCGACTTGCGATCGTGGTGCTCGCGTTTGGCGTTGCGGCCGATCTGGCCCGCGCCCAGGCGACGAACCACGTGCACTACACCAAGGCCGACGTCGATCGGCCCCTGCCCGACGGGCAAATCGCGCCGCGGCTGCAGAGCCTGGGCACCCACACGTTTCCCGTGACGACGAAATCGGAGCGCGCCCAACTTTTCATCAACCAGGGCGTGAACCTCGCGTACGGGTTCAACCACGCCGAGGCCGGCCGCGCCTTCCGCGAGGCCGCGCGCCTCGAGCCCGACTGCGCGATGGCCTACTGGGGCCAGGCGCTGGTCCTCGGCCCGAACATCAACGCGACGATGGATCCGAACGAGGAGCCGAAGGCGTACGAGCTCGCGCAGAAGGCCCTGGCCCTGAAGTCGAAGGCGTCGCCGCGGGAGCAGGCATTGATCGACGCGGTCGCCCAGCGCTACTCGGGCAAGGCCGGTGACCGCGCGGCGCGCAACAAGGTGTATGGGGCGGCCATGCGCGAGGTCGCGCGGCGGTTCCCGGACGATCTCGACATCGCTGCGTTCTACGTCGAGTCGGTCATGAACCTGCGCCCGTGGGGCTACTGGATGCGCGACGGCCGGCCCTACGACGGCACGACCGAGATCGTCGCGCTCACCGAGAAGATCCTGGCGCGCGACCCGAGCCATCCTGGCGGGCTGCACTTCTACATCCACCTCATGGAGCCGACCAGGGAGGCGGGGCGCGCGGCGGTGGCCGCCGATCGCCTGCTCACGCTCATGCCGGCCGCGGGTCACATGGTGCACATGCCGTCGCACATCTATCAGCGCATCGGGCGATACGCCGACGCCGTGCGCAGCAACGAGCTGGCGGTCCTGGCCGACGAGGACTACATCACGCAGTGCCGGGCGCAGGGCCTCTACCCGATGGGCTACTACCCGCACAACATCCACTTCCTCTGGTTCGCGGCCACGATGGACGGCCGCGGTCAGCTCGCGATCGAGTCGGCGCGCAAGGTCGCCGGGAAAGTCCCGGACGAGGCGATGAAGGGGCTCCCCCTCCTCGCCGGCTTCCGCGGCGTCCCCTACTACGCGCTGACGCGGTTCGGGCGGTGGGACGAGATGCTGAAGGAGCCGGCGCCGCCGGCCGACAACCTGTTCCTCACCGGCCTGTGGCAGTACGCGCGCGGGCTCGCGTTCATCGCCAAAGGTCAGCTCGCCGACGCGGAGAAGTCACTCGCGGACGTGCAGCGCATCAGCCGCGACAAGGCGCTCGAGTACAACCTCTTCTCGCCGAACACCGCCGCGGCCATCTTCGCGATCGCGCCCGAGGTGCTGGCGGGCGAGGTTGCGGCGGCGCGCGCACAGTACGACGAGGCGGTCGCGCACCTCGAGCGCGCGGTGCGGCTCGAGGACGGTCTCGTCTACACCGAGCCGTCGGAGTGGCACTATCCGCCGCGGCACGCGCTCGGCGCGGTCTTGCTCGACGCGGGCCGTGCCTCCGAGGCTGAAACGGTCTACTGGGAAGATCTGAAGCGCAATCCCGAGAACGGCTGGGCGCTGTACGGGTTGATGCAGGCGCTTCGCGCGCAGGGCAAGCAGGACGATGCGGCGATCGTCGAGCAGCGGTTCACGACGGCATGGGCGCGCGCGGATGTGAAGCTGACCGCGTCGCGCATGCGGTGAGCCGCGAACGCCACTGGCCGTCACGCGCATCGCGTGGCCTTGCGCCTCGCAGAATCGGGCTGAATGTTCGCGGCAGTTCGAGTTCGGGAAGGGCGCGGAACTTCGACCCGATCAACCTGTTGGTGCTCGACGCGGGCGAACGGGGAGCCTCAGGAGCCGGTGACGTCAACCGTCTGCGTCTGGATCGCGAGTGGCCGCATCGGCGGAACCAGCAGGCTCCCCACCTGCACCAGGAAGTAGTCCCGGACGAAGCTCCAGTCCTTCGGCCCCTCGCCCGGCAACGGCTCCTCGCGCTCGGCGTCGTCAAAGTACGTCAGGGCGCGGAGCAGCAGACCGTCGTCGATCTGGCCCGGGTAGACCGTCCGGATCGCGGTGAGCACCGCGGCGATGCCCAGTCGATGCTGCTCCAGCATCACGTAGAGATCGAAGAAGTCGCGCCGCAGGCCGCGATCCAGGATGGCGTGCAGTTTGGTAGCCAGCACACCAGTGACATCGAGATGCCGGTCCTCGACGTGCGGCACGAGGTGTTCGAGGACGAACCCGGACACCTTGGTGCCGTTCCACAGCAGATGGACCGTCTCGCGCGTGCGCTCCTGGATCTCCACATCGCCGCGCCGACGGAGCTGTTCGACGAGGTCGTCCAGATTGACCGGCGAGTCCACGCCGAAGTCCACGTCACGGCTCGGCCGGTACGGCGCAAAGCAGCGTACCGCCTGGCCGCCGATCACAAACCAGTGCGGGATTGCGTCGACCACGCGCGCCAGGGCTTCCGGGATCACCTGCACGGGTGTGTAGGCTGCACTCATAGGATCGCGCGCACGCGCATGGCGGCCTGCAGCAGACGTCGGCTGCGCGGCCGCCAGCCGCGCAGGTGCCACGCCTGATACAGGTCGAGCCACGGCAGGCCTGCGGCGTAACTCACCGCAGCCAACGACCCGTAGTTGACGCAATAGAACACGAGTTGATGCCCCGGCACCGTGCCGTTGGGCGCCAGATTGTACAGAGCCTCGCCCACGTGCGGCGGCAGCGCCGACACCTCGTAGCTGTGCCCCTGGATTCTCACGAGGACGTTGTACAGGCTCGCGCGAGACGGCGGTCGCAGCCCGTGCTCCACGCACACGTCGGTGATGCGACGCTGAATCGCCGCCATGGGGGGACGCTCCAATCCGAGGACGATTGGACGCAGTTCGCCGAGCACGACCAGAGAAAGTCGGGACCGCCCCGCATCCGAACGACGCCGGCGCGTTGAAGTACGCTCCAGCCGCATCCTGGCCTGGCGCTGCGAATCACTTAAATCAAACATAGCAGACGTTAATTATAGACACTAGTAAGAACAAATACAACCGATGTGAACGACAATGGCTCCTCCACTGCGAACAGCCGCCATTGGAGCTGAGCGCCGAAGACGCCAACGGGCTCTCGGGTTGGCTGTCCTATGCTCGCGACTCGATATCCGGGTCAGCCGGGCGTTCAACCTGGGACGCTACCGCATCACGCTGCTATTTCAGCCTGGTCTCGATGCGCTGGATCGCCCGAGCGACGCGCTGCCGGCCCGGCTCCTTGACGTGGCGGCCCAGATCAACGAGCGCCTCGAGGGCGGGCGCCGTGCCGACAGCGCCGAGGGTGTCGTACACGGCGAAGAGCGCCTCCTCGCCGAGCGGCCGGCGCGGCCGGTGGAGGGCGGCGAGCAGACCGTGGGGCGCGCTCTGCTTGACCCTCTCGACCAGGAAGGCTTCGACCGCACCGCCCTGGGCGCCGGACGCCTCGGCCAGCTCAGGCAGCGCGGCGTAGAGCTGCGGCTCGAGGGCCTCGAGCGCGGGGTCGCCCTCGACGCGCGCGAGCAGCCCCACCACGTGTGCGAGCCCTCCGCCGCAACGCGCCGCCCGCAGGCAGCGCAGGGCGCGCCGCCGCACCTCCAGTGACGGGTCGTCGAGCAGGTGCAGGAAGAGCCGCTCCTCGGCGGCCCCGGCGATCCGGCACAGCGCCCAGGCGGCCTCCTCGCGAACGCGCGGCTCGCGGTGTCGCGCGTGCTGGCGCAGGGCCTCCCGGACCTTCGGGACGTCGGTGCACAGCTCGCCGAAGACCATCAGGAGCTCGGCAACGGCGTCGGCCGGGAGCCGCCCGCTGACGAGCTCCGAGAGAACCGCCTCCGCGCCCTCCGCCCCCATCCGAAGCAGGAGCTCGCTGGCGTTCTTTCGCACCCAGCCGTCCTGTGACTCCTCGAGGATGCGGAGGAGCTGCGGCCGCCCGTGCTCGCCGAGGGCCTGATACACCGGACCCAGCACGAGGCGGTCCTCCTTCTTGCCCTTGATGAACCTGTCCTTCAGCGCCGCCGCGATCTCCCCGGCTGCCAGTTGAGCGAGCGCTTCCTCCGCAAGAGGCGCCCGCTCCCCGCCGAGCGCCGCGTGGCCGCCGAAGGCGGTGGCGAGGACCAGCACTTCGTCGAGCAGGCTGCGCCGCAGCAGCTCGGGCAGAAGCCGCAGGAGCGCGGACGCCTGCGATCGATAGGCGGTCGCCAGCGTCGCCTGCTCGAGTCGCGTCAGCACGGCGCCGCGCTCGTACAGGAAGCGGTCGGTGTCGCGCTCGAGCATCACCTGCGCCTTGAGCCCTGCGGGCAGCTCGTCCAGCTCGATCTGGCCGCGGTCGAAGAGCTCCCGCACGAGCTCGGGCACGCCGGGCGGGTCCTTCGGCCGCGGGCGGACCAGCAGCTTCAAGAGGGCCCGCTTCTGCCGCGCCGCGGCCTGGGCGTCCGCCCCAGGGAGATGCACTCTGAGCGCCGTCCGCGCCGTGGGGAGCACCAGCGGATCGGGGACGAAGTGGGCCAGCTCCTCCTCGATCTCCTCGGCCGAGGCCTCGCGGGTCGAAGCCAGGTCGCTGTTCATGAGGATGGCGGCCAGCAGGTCGGCCCGCGCGATGGGCCGCAGCACGTCGTGCAGGACCTGCCGCCGCAACGCGCGAAGACCGGCGGCATCGAGGTCGTGGAAGAGGGGGACGTGCGTGAGATCCTTCTTCAGGCGCGACATCGCGAGCTGGGCCCGCCACGACAGCTTCCGCTCCGCGGCGACGAGGTCTTCCTTGAAGACCAGGGAGAAGTGTGTGATCCCGCTCTCCCGCAAGTGGGCCAGGAAGCGCTTCTTGCCCGCCGCGTCGAGCCCTCCGCTGCCCGGCTCGCTCATCACGTCGATGAAGCGGCAGAACTCGTCCTCGGCCATGCTCTCCTTGAGCGTCAGGCTCACGAGATCCTTCCGCTCCAGGAAGTGCGCGAGGCGAGGGGCGTAGATCTCCGCCATCCCGGAGGGCATCAGGGCGCCCAGCTTCTGCGGCTCGGCGAGCGCGCCCTCCACGAGGACGCCCGCCGCCTCCCCCAGGTCCTGGAGCATCAGCGTCAGCTCGCTGCGCCCCTGGAACAGGCTACGGAAGCGCGTGTAGAGCCCCTCCTTCGCCCGCCGCGCCTGGGGGTGTTCCGGGAGGTAGTAGCCGGCCCGCAGGAGAGCCTGGGCGAAGGAGAGGATGAACTCGCCGAGCGCTTCCTTGCTCGGACTCGCCGCCGGCGACGGCTTTGCAGGAGGCTCCATCTCTTTCCCCGCCTGATCCTCTTATCGGATGCTACGCCGCAGGCGGCTCAGTCCAGACTCTTGGGGAAGCGGAGTCAGCCGCCGCGCGTGCCGCAGCAGCCGCGAATGCCGGCGCTCGGCAAGGCGCTCGAAGGCCTCGATCTGGCCACTCTGGTGGGAGGATCTGAAACGCAATCCCGCTGGATTCGCATCGGGGTGGGCGAACCCTGTCAGGTTCGCCCTGCCTCCGCCCGTATTCGGATGGCCCGCAGCCACATCCGCCGGATGATCGCGCTCCCCGGATAGATCACCCGCCAGTACGCCGCGAAGCGCCGTCGCGTCCGTGGCGAACACGCGTGTCTCGGTGGTCAACACCGATCCCCCTCGCCCGTCCGGCTCGACGCGGAAGTTCATCACCGCCTTCGCGAATCCCGGCGCGTCGAGCCCTTTGAAGACGTCGGGCGTGAGGCGGTCGCCGCGCACGCTCGGCGGCGCGAGGACGATGGTGCCGACGACCAGCTCGCGGTTCGGCTTTTCCTCGAGCAGCAGGAACGACGTCCGCGTCGCCACCTCGAGGATCGGCATACGGTCCGGTGCGTTGAAGATGTCTTCCGGTCCGGACCGGCCGAAGCGCCGGATCCAGATCAGGGTGCGGAAGAGGACGATCTCGCCGGCCGTCACGGCTTTGACGGCCGCGTAGGTCCGCTCGGGCGGGGCGGCCACCCGCGTCGTGTGGGATTCGCTGAACTGGTACACGGGCACGAACGCGTCGAGCCGCGTGACCGGCGCGGTGACGCGCGTCTCGGGAGCCGGCAGCGCCACGCCGGCGCCGATCAGGAGAAGCCCGGACGCGAGCACCCACGCGCCGCGGCGGTGCGTCCTGATACGCGGCCACCACGCCGGCCGCACGACGGACGTGATGCCGATGAGCGTCGTCAGAAGCCCTGCATAGACGAGGCCGACGCCGATCATTCGTCCTCCTTCGCGTCGTGTCGGGCCATTGTCGCACTTGCCGCCACCTGATCGGACCGAAGAATGAT
>CAYHSN010000045.1:0-12659 GCA_964359235.1 uncultured Vicinamibacterales bacterium
CCACCATCATCAGGTCGGCCAGCTCGTCGATCACAATCACGACGTAGGGAAGCGGCTTCAGCTCGCGCTCCTGGTCGTCGCTCGCCGCCTTCTTGCGCTCGCCGGCCGCGACCTGAATGTTCCGGTTGAACTGCTCGATGTTGCGCACGCCCTCGGCGGCGAGCAACTTGTACCGCTCTTCCATCTCGCGGACCGCCCACCGCAGCGCGTTCGACGCGAGATTCGGATCGACCACGACCGGCGTGAGCAGGTGCGGGATATTCTCGTACATCCCGAGCTCCAGGCGCTTCGGATCGATCAGGATGAGGCGCACTTCTTCCGGGGTGGCGCGAAACAGCATACTGCTCAGCATCGCGTTCACGCTCACGGACTTGCCGGTGCCCGTCGATCCGGCGAGGAGCAGGTGCGGCATCGTCGCCAGATCGCTGACGAAGGGTTCGCCATGGATGGTCTTGCCCAGGGCGAGCGTCAGTTTGGACGAGGCGCGGCGATAGACCTCGGACTCGAGCAGTTCCCTCAGCGAGATGGTCTCGCGGCTCGGATTGGGGATCTGGATGCCGACGGTGGACTTGCCGGGTATGCGCTCGATCAGGACCGATTCGGCCTGCATCGCAAGGCAGAGATCCTCGGCGAGGCTCGTGATCTTGCTGTACTTCACGCCGGCGTCCGGCTTGAACTCGTAGGTGGTGACGACGGGGCCGGGATGAATCTGCACGACCGAGCCTTCGACGGCGAACTCGCGGCACTTGTCTTCGAGCAGGCGCGCGGCGTCCATGAGCTGGCGCTCGTCGATCTTGCGCTCGCTCCGCGGCGCGTCGAGGAGCGCCAGCGGCGGCAGCGTGTAGGCGCCTGTGCGCCGGTCGGCCGGGACCCTGGCGCCAGGCTCCGGATCCGCAAGCGGCAGCGACGGCGCGGACGCCCCAGGCGGCGTTCGGCGAATGGCGGGCGGCCTGGCCGGGGAAGCCGGCGGGGCCGGAGCCGGGCGTTCCGGCTTCCGCGTCTCCGCGTCGCGCGCCGGCTTTGGCGGAGCGACCGCGGCGTCGGGCGCGTTCAGCGCGCCGGCCTTCTCGATGTGCTTCTTCAGCACGTCGCGCCGCTGCTTCTCGCGGCGGCGTGCTTCGCGGCGCGCGCGCCACGCGGCCCCGAACCTCGATGTCCTGTCGCGCACCGTGTTGCCGATGAGCGAGAACATCCGGCCGAACGAGAACTGCGTCGCCAGAATGATGGCGAGGAACAGCAACGTGAGAATCAGGATGATCGAGCCCGTGCGGTTCAGGTACTCGGCCAGCACGGCGGCCAGCCACTGACCCAGATAGCCGCCCGCGCGGAACTCGTTGCCCGCGAGATCGAGGCTGCCGAAGGCGAGGCTGAGGAACGCCGCGAGGCAGCCGATGAGCAGCGTCGCGCCCACGGCCTTCGTGTAGACGGCGTCGAAGGCGCGGCACCAGAAATAGTGCCAGCCGACGACGGCGAGCACGAGCGGGATGAGGTACGACGCGTAGCCCAGGAGTTGGTAGGAGAACTCGGCGAGAAAGGCGCCGATGCGCCCGGCGAAATTGGCCGGGGGCAGGTCGGAACCGGTGTTGAAGAACCACACGGGGTCGGAGGGCGTGTAGCTCGCCAGCGCGATGAGCCCCAGGAGCGCGCACGCGAACAACGCCACGCCGACCAACTCGCTCACACGCCGAGACAGCGTCGATCCGGACACGGCTCAGATCTCCATGACGACCGGCACCACCATCGGGCGGCGGCCGGTGCGTTTGCGAAAGAACCGCTGCAGTTCGAGTCTGACTTTCTCTTTGATCAACCCGGGGTCGGTGCGTTCCTCCACGCTGGCCGACTCGACCACCTCGGCCAGCAGGCCCGGCACCTCTGTCAGCAACGCCTCGGTTCGCGCGTCCATGACGAAGCCGCGCGTGATGAGGTCCGGCCGCTCTTCGAGCGCGCCCGACTGGCGGCTGATGGCCAGCACGGGCACCACGAGGCCGTCCGCGGCGAGATGACGGCGATCGCGCAGGATCTCGTCGCCCACTTCACCGGTGCTGGTGCCGTCGATGAGCACGCGGCCGGCCGGCGCTTTGCCGGCGACCCGCCCGCCTTCCTCGTCGAAGTGCAGCAGGTCGCCGTCCTCGACGAGCAGGACCTCGGTCGAGGGCGAGACCTGCGCGGCGATGTGCGCGTGGCGCGCGAGCTGGCGGTACTCGCCGTGAATCGGAATGAAGTAGCGCGGCTTGACGAGCGCCAGCATCAGCTTCAGCTCTTCCTCGCTCCCGTGCCCGGAGACGTGCACGTGTTTCGTGCCCTCGAAGACGACGTCGGCGCCGCGCCGGGTGACGTGGTTCATCACGCGGCCGATCGCCTTCTCGTTGCCAGGGATTTGGCGCGCGGAGAAGACCACGACGTCGCCGCTGGTCAGCTTGACGTGCCGGTGATCGTCGATGGCGATGCGCGGCAGCGCCGCCAGCGGCTCGCCCTGCGACCCGGTGCACAGGCACAGCACGTCCTGTGAAGGGAAGGTCCGGACGTCGGACTCCCGGATGTGCAGCCCGGCCGGCACACGCAGGTGGCCGAGCCGCATCGCGATCTGGGAGTTCTCGATGATGCCTCGCCCCACGAAGGCGACCTTGCGATCGAATTGCCTCGCCAGGTCGATGAGAAGCTGCATCCGGTAGAGGCTCGACGCGAACAGCGCGACGACGATCTTCCCGTCGGTGGCGGTGAAGATCTCCTCGAACGCGTCCACGACCTCCCGCTCGGAACCCGTGAAGCCTCTGCGTTCGATGTTCGTGCTGTCGCCGAACAGGGCGAGCACGCCGGCGCTGCCGAGCTCGGCCAGCCGGTGCACGTCGACGGGCTCGCCGTCGAGTGGTGTCTGGTCGAACTTGAAGTCCCCGGTGTGGATCACCGTTCCCACGGGCGTGTGGATCGCCAACGCCACGCAGTCCGGCATGCTGTGCGTCACCCGCAGGAACTCGATCCGGAACGGGCCAACCGTCACGCTCTCGCGCGGGCGCACGGGCTTGAGACGCGCGCGCGCCTCGTCGTCCAGCTTCGGCTCGAGGAGCGCCAGCGTGAGCGGGGTGCCGTAGACGGGGCCATCGATGTAGGGCAGCACGTACGGCACGCCACCGATATGGTCTTCGTGGCCGTGGGTCAGCACCAGCGCGGCCAGGCGCCCGGCGTGCTTCTGCAGGTAGGTCAGGTCGGGAATGATGAGGTCGACGCCGGGAAGATCGGCGTCGGGAAACATGACACCTGCATCGACCACGATGGCCGAGTCGCCGCAGGCGACGACCATCATGTTCATGCCGAATTCACCCAGCCCGCCTAGGGCCACGACCTCGAGCATCCGCGGCACCCTCACGCGGCGCGACGAGCGAGCGACCAGCTACACCCACACCACGTGCGCACGCGCGGGCAGAGCACCGGCCGCCAGTCGATCACGCGTTGTCTGACAAGGAGCGACGTCCCACGGACACACCGGACCGGCCCGGGCGGGCAGGCCACACGCGCGCGGCGACGTGAGAGCCGCGCAGAGGATGCGTCCACCTGTCGGGTCGCTGGGACAACCCGGTTTCAGGGGAGCGAAATTCGGTCAGACTATAGCACAGACGGTCGACGGGCCGAAGAGAAAAACTCGGCAAGCCTTGCCAGTTCTGTCAGTTGCAGGGTTTCCGGCCGTCGGATCGGACGGATGCCGGCGGCGGCCAGGGCCGCTTCGGCCGAGGCTCCGAGTGTGGCGGCGAACGGCCGGAGCGCATTGAGCGCTGTCTTGCGCCGTCCCATGAAGAGCCGGCGCACCATCGCCTGAAACAGGGCGGTGTCCCGAATCGACACCGCTGGCGGCCGGAAGACGAGCCGCAGAACCGCGGAGCGGACCTTCGGCGCCGGCCGGAAGGCACCAGGCGGAAGCGAGAGCAGCCGGGTCACGTCGGCCTCGATCTGCAGGAAGATCGAGAGCGCGCCGGACGCGCGGGAGCCGGGCGGCGCGGCGATGCGGTCGGCGACTTCCTGCTGGAGCATCAGGGTCGCGTCGATGAACAGCTCCCGCTCGTGCTGGAGTTCGAGCAGGCGAAACAAGATGGGCGACGAGACGTTATAAGGAAGATTGCCGACGACCCGCACGCGGGCGCCCGGCCCGGCGGCTGGCGTTCTGGGACCGGCGGAGCGCAGGGCGGCCTGCCGGGCTGGCTCCTGCGGCATCAGGCCCAGGAGAATCGGCAGGACGTCGAGTTCGAGGAAGTCGCCGGTTACCAGCGTGACGTTGGGTGGCGCATCGGCAGCGAGCCCGGCGGCAAGATCACGATCGATCTCGACGGCCACGATTCGAGCGCCGCTCTCCGCGAGCGGTCTCGTCAAGGCGCCCCTTCCGGGACCGATCTCGAGGAAGGTATCGGTCGGCGCGGGCTGAATCGCCTCGACGAGCTTGCGCGCCCACACTGGCTCCAGGAAATGTTGGCCGAAACGTTTTCGTGCTTTCATGCGCCCGATCTTCACTCAGCACTCAGAGCTTGTGAAGAAATCGGTGTGGGGGCCGCCTTCAGGCGGCCCTGTCTGGTCCGGCTGAAGCCGGACCCTACGATCGGTGCGATTTCTTCTCAGGCTCTCAGCACTCGTCAATCCGCATCTTCCCCCCGCCAATACCGCTCCTCGATCTCCTCGATCTCTTCCTCGCTCAGGCCGAAGTAGTGTCCGAACTCGTGGATGACCGTCTCGATGATCGTGCCCCGGATCTCGTCGTCTGTCTCGCACGTGTCTTCGATCGGACCCTGGTAGATGAAGATGCGGTCGGGCAGGACATTGCCGTGCGCCCAGCCGCGCTCGGGCAGGGGCGTGCCCTGATAGAGCCCGAACAGCGTGTCGGGCGGCTGGACCTCCATCTCCTCGAGCAGTTCGGGGGAGGGCTCGTCCTCGACCACGACCGCGACATTCCTCATCGCGTCGCGAAACTGCTTCGGGATCCCCCGCAGGGCCTCTTCGACGAGACGTTCGAACCGCTCGCGTGTCATCGCCGGCGCGAGCCCCGTTTCGGCCGCCCGAACTCGGCTTGCCAGTAATCACAGGACGCGCGCGCCGCGCAGACGTCGCAGCGCGGCTTGGGTTTGCAGACGCGGCGCCCGTGGAGGATGAGCGTGTCGGAGGTGAGCGTCCAGCGCTCGGCGGGAAGCGCGCGGCAGAGCTGGGCTTCGACCACCTCGGGATCGTCGGACTTCGCAATGCCGATCCGGTTCGCGACGCGCAGGACATGACGATCGACCGGGAGGCCGGGTACGCCCAGCGCGTGCCCCAGCACCACGTTGGCCGTCTTGCGTCCGACGCCGGGCAGCTCGACGAGATCGTCCATGCGCGCCGGGATGGCGCCACCGTGTCGCTCGACGACCTCGGTCGCCATACCGATGAGCGAGCGCGCCTTCGCGCGAAAGAACCCGGTGGACTGAACCAGGCGCTCGAGCTCCGCGAGGTCCGCCGCGGCCAGCGCTCGCGCGTCCGGGTAGCGGCGGAACAAGGCCGGTGTCACCTGATTCACACGGGCGTCGGTGCACTGCGCCGAGAGAATCGTGGCGACGATCAACTCGTACGCGTTGGTGTAGCGAAGCTCGGTCGTCGCGCCGGGGTGTTGGGACTCGAGAAGCGCAAGGATGCGCCGCGTGACCGCCGGGGATTTGGGAGGCCTCGCCGTGCGTGCGGGCGACATGCGGTGATCAGTGTACAGGACCCTTGCCGGGCCAGGCGGGATTCGACTGCTCCTGCAACACGCGCACGTGTTCCTGCAGGGCGGCAATGAGCCCCGGCATCACCTGAAGGGGCAGTACGACCTTCGCGCGCACCGGCGCGCGCACCACGTGGTCGCCTTCGGCGCTGCGCAAGTCGTCCTCGGAGAGCGGCAGCACCTCGCAGAACGAGAGCGTGAAATCGAACGGCGTGTGCGAGATGGCGCAGAAGTTCGCGTACGTCCGCGCGAGACCGCGATCGTCGTCAGGGACGATGGTGAAGTTGATCTGTTTGCGATCGGTCATGGTCAAACGCCCCTTAGTACTTCCGCATCACGCCGACGACAACGCCTCGGATCTCCACCTGCTCGGCGGGCAACACGAGCGGCTGGATGGCGGGGTTGGCCGGCTGCAGGCGCACCCGTCCGTTGTCGCGATAGAACTTCTTGAGCGTGACCTCGATGCCGCCGAGAAGGGCGATCACCATCTCGCCGTTGTTCGCCGTCTTCCGATCCTCGACGATGACGAAGTCGCCGTCGCAGATCTGCTCGTCGATCATCGAGTCGCCGCGCACGCGCAGCACGTACGTGTCCCGCTTGCCCACGAGATCCTCAGGAACCGCGATGCTCTCCGTGTGGATGACCGCCTCGATCGGCTTGCCGGCCGCCACGTACCCGAGCAACGGCAGCTCGAGCGCCCGGCTCCCCGTGCGCGTCGACACGAGTTCGACCGATCGCGAGCGGTTCCACGCCCGCCGGATGAAGCCTTTTTCCTGAAGGTTCGTGAGGTGCTTGTGCACCGTGGCGAGCGATGAGAGGCCGAAGCGGCGGCCGATTTCCTCGAGGCTGGGCGCGTAGCCGTGCTGCTGGATGAAGTCGTTGAGGTAATCCAGGATTTCGCGCTGGCGTTTGGTCAGCGGGAGCACGGCACCCTCCGTTGCGCTCCGCGACTATATGCAAAGAAAAAGCGAAAGTCAACCCACAGGGCGGAGGCCGGGGAGTCGAGGCCGGGGCTGGGGTATTCTTCGGCCGTGCGATTGCCGGTTGCCTTCCGACGGCCTTTAACTCCTGAGGTGGCTCCCCGGTCTAACAGGGGTGATGGGGAGCCGTGTCAGCCCGCTATGGACCGGGGCCGTGCAGCCTGAGTGGAAGATCACGGTGGCGGGAGCGGCGGCGCGGCCGGAGTCCGCGGCGCCGGCGCTGGACGCGGCCGACGATCTGACGCTCGTGCGCGCCTCAGTCGGCGGCTCCCGTGAGGCCTTCGACCTCATCGTCGTGCGCCACCGCCGGCCGGTCTATCAGCTCTGCTATCGGTACGTCGGCAACCATGAGGACGCGAGCGACCTCGCGCAGGACGTATTTCTGCGGGCGTATCGTGGCCTGGCCAAGTTCAAGGGCGAGTCGTCGCTCGGCACCTGGCTGTATCGCATCGCCGTCAACGTGTGCCTGAACCGGGTGACGGCGAAGACGCCGGTGACCGAGCCGATCGAAGAGACGCGGCACGTTGATCGGCAGGCGGACGACCCGGCCCGCGCCGCGCTGCGCGCCGAGCAGAGCCGGCGTGTGCGGGCGGCGATCAGGCGGCTCCCGAAGCGCCAGCGCACCGTCGTGCTGCTGCGCGCGTATCAGGAGCTGCCGCACCAGGAGATTGCCCGCATACTCGGAAGCTCGGTCGGCGCGGTGAAGGCGAACTTCTTCCACGCGCTCGGGAATCTGAAGAAACTGTTGCAAGAACCATGAACCACCTTTCTCCGGACGAACTCGTCGATCTGATCGAGGGCACGCTCGCCGGGGACCGTGCCGCCCACGTTCGGTCCTGCGAGCCCTGCCGCCGTCAGGCCGACGATCTGCGCGCGACGCTTGCTGAAGCGCGGGGCGTGAGCGCGCCCGAGCCGTCGCCGCTCTTTTGGGAACACTTCTCGACGCGTGTGCGTGAGGCCGTGGCGGCTGAGCAAGGACCGCGCGCGCGCCGGGCCTGGTTATGGCGACCGGCCTACGGTCTTGCCGTCGCGCTGGCGCTCGTGCTGGTCATCGCCACCGCGGCGCTGTGGCGACCGGCGCCCCGGCCCGTCACGCCGTCGACGCCGGTGGCGGCGCGGGAGGACGCGACGGCCGATCCGATCGGGGCGATCGAGATCGCGTCGGACGACCGCTCGTGGGATCTCGTCACGACGGTGGCGGCAGACCTCGCCTGGGATGATGCGGAGGAAGCCGGCCTGACACCGCGGCCGGGCGCGGTGGATCGCGCGGTGCTCATGCTCACGGCCGAGGAACGCTCGGAGCTCGCGCGGTTGCTCAAGGCCGAGCTGCCGCGCACGCAGTCGTAATGAGCCGAAGAAGGAATCAAGGTGGGGCAGTCATGATCCGATTGATGCTGGCGGTGGTGTGTTGCCTGTGGCTGCAGCCGGCGTTCGCCTTGGCGGGGCAGGAGTTGGCCCAGCCGCGGCCGCCGCAGTCTCAGGCCGGCGGCGATCTGTCGCCGGCCGAGGTACAGCGGCTCTTCGATGCGTACGCGCTCGTGCAGGCGCAGGAGGCGCTCACCCTGAACGACGAGCAGTACGGCAAGTTCGTCACGGCGATGAAGGCGCTGCAGGAGACGCGGCGCCGGAACCAGCAGGAGCGGGGCCGCATGCTGCGTGAGTTGACCCGCCTGTCCGGCCCGAACGCGGCGGCCGCCGACGAGCAGACGATCGTCGCGGCGCTCGGCGCGCTGAAGCAGCACGACGCGAAGGCGGCGGCCGAGCTGCAGAAGGCCTACGACGGGGTGGATGAAGCGCTCACGGCCCGCCAGCGCGCGCGGTTCCGGATCTTCGAAGAGCAGATGGAGCGGCGCAAGATCGATCTCCTCATGCGCGCGCGGCAGCCGCGGCGCGACGCGCCCGTGCGTCGCAACCCGCCGCGGTAGCGACGCGGCCCGTGCTACACTCGAAGCCGAGCCAGCGTCCTCGAGTGTCCGCATGTCGTTGAGTCTGCGCCGGGTCTCTCCGCGGTCGCGTGTCACGTGGTTCTTGTCTGTCGTGCTGAGTGGCTGCGCCCTGGCGCACGCCGCGCGCGCGCAAACACCCGCCGCGAACAGCCCTTCGAGGGCTGACGCCGACACGCTGCAACAGAAGCTCGACCGCATCGCGCGCATCGGGCTGGAGCCGAGGGGCGCGCCCGCGCCCGCGCGGCGGACCGCGCTACCCGAACGCGAGATGAACGCCTATCTCCGCCTGGTGCTCCAGCCGCAACTGCCGACCGGGGTGATCGACCCGGCCGCCGTGCTCGTGGGCGGCGGCGAGTTTACGGTGCGCGTGACGTTCGACCTCGACGTGGTCCGGGGGCAGCGCGAGCGCACGGCGGCCGATCCCCTGCGCTACGTCGGCGGTCGCGTGCCGGTGTCGATGGAGTGCGTCCTGCGCACGCGCGACGGCCAGGGCACGCTCGAGTTCCACTCGGCGACGATGAGCGGCTTGCCAATCCCGAAGTTCGTGGTGCAGGAACTCGTCAGCTACGCGACGCGCACGCCGGACACCCCGAACGGCTTCCGCTTCGACGAGCCGTTTCCCCTGCCTGCCAACATCCGCGAAGTCCAGATCAACAAGGGCGAGGCCGTCGTCATACAATGACTCCTAGTAACTGTTTAGCGGGCTGCCCCGGCCGACCCGCTAAACAGTTACCAATCGTCATTGAGCATGCCTTCTCCCCTGGAAGTGCTTCAGACGCCGCTGCGGTATCTGAAAGGGGTCGGGCCGCGTCGCGCGGCCGACCTCGAGCACGCGGGGCTGTCCACCGTCGAAGACCTGCTCTGCCGCTTTCCGATTCGCTACGAGGACCGCGGCCGGTTCGAGCCGATCGCCGCACTCAGGCCTGGAGAGCCGGCGTCGATCGCGGGGGAGATCACCAGCTGCGGGCTCCACGCGACCCGTCGTCCCGGCTTCAAGATCTTCGAGGCGTTGGTGCGCGACGCCAGCGGGGCGGTGCGCGCCGTCTGGTTGAACCAGCCCTTCCTGCGCGATGTGCTTGCGAAGGGGCAGCGCGTCGTGCTGTTCGGCAGTCTCGAATGGCGGAACGGCCGGCAGCTCACCAATCCACAGTACGAGATCCTCAAGCAGGACGAGGCCGGCGCGGAGGCGGCGCCGGGTGAGGACGTCACCATCCACACCGGCCGCATCGTGCCGATCTACGAAAAGGCCGGCACGCTCACGCCGAAGATGCAGCGGACGCTCGTCTATCGCGCGCTGCAGCAGCTCGGGGAAAGCGCGAGCGCCGCACTCGACGATCCGCTGCCGAAGGACATCCTGCGGGAGCGGCAACTGCCCGATCGCCTGACCGCGTTGCGCGGCGCGCACTTTCCGGACCAGGGCGCGTCGATCGACGAGTTGAATCGCTTTCGCACGCCCGCCCAGCTCCGGCTGATCTTCGAGGAGTTCTTCTTGTTCCAGGCGGGGCTCGTGCTGCGCCGCCGGGATCTCGACGAAGAACGCAAGCCCCGCCCCGTCGCGATTGACGACCGCGTGCGGCAGTCGGCGCTCGCGGTGCTGCCGTTCCGCCTGACGGGCGATCAGAAAGGCGCGCTCAAGGACATCGTCGCCGACATGCAGCGCCCGCAGCCGATGAACCGGCTGTTGCAGGGCGAGGTGGGCTCGGGCAAGACGATCGTGGCGCTCATCGCCGCGCTCGTGGCGATGGAGAACGGGCTCCAGGTCGCCTTCATGGCGCCGACCGAGATCCTCGCCGACCAGCACTACATGTACATCCGCCGCCTGCTCGAACGCTCGCGCTTTCGTGTCGCCCTGCTCACGGGCGCAACGCCGGCGAAGAAGCGGCGCGAGCTGCACGCGGAGCTGGCCGGAGGGTCGATTCATCTTGTGGTCGGCACGCACGCGCTCGTGCAGGACCCGCTCGGCTTCCGGGAGCTGGGCCTCGCCATCATCGATGAACAGCACCGGTTCGGCGTACTGCAACGCGCCGGCCTGCGCGCCAAGGGCCTGCACCCCGATGTGCTGGTCATGACGGCCACGCCGATCCCGCGCACGCTGGCGCTCACGACCTACGGGGATCTGGACGTGTCGGTGATCCGCGAAATGCCGCCGGGCCGCCATCCGATCAAGACGGTCGTGAAGCCCGAGGGGCGGCGCGACGAGGTGTATCGATTCATTCGCTCCGAGCTCGAGCGCGGGCGGCAGGCCTACGTGGTCTATCCGCTCATCGAGGAGTCGGCGAAGGTCGATCTCAAGGCCGCGACCGAGATGGCCGACCACCTGGCCCAGGACGTCTTTCCCGAGTACACGGTCGCGCTGCTGCACGGCCGCATGAAGGAGGACGGCAAGGACCGGGTGATGGGCGCCTTCGCCCGGGGCGACTGCTCTCTGCTCGTGTCGACGACGGTCGTCGAGGTGGGCGTGGATGTGCCGAACGCGTCGGTGATGCTCGTCGAGCACGCCGAGCGGTTCGGACTCGCGCAGCTTCACCAGCTTCGCGGACGCGTCGGCCGCGGCCCGCACCCGTCGCACTGCATTCTCCTGTATCAGGCGCCGCTCTCGGAGCAGGGCAAGGCCCGCCTCAAGGCGATCGCGGAGACCACGGATGGGTTCGTGATCGCGGAGCGCGACCTCGAGCTGCGCGGCCCGGGCGATTTCTTCGGCACGCGCCAGTCCGGCATGCCGACGCTCAGGGTCGGCGACCTCCTGCGCGATCATCCGATCATGGAGGACGCCAGACGCGAGGCGAGCGCGTGGCTCGACCACGGCCAGTACGCCGCGCCGCTCGTCGCGTACGTGCGGCGCGTGTGGGAGAAGCGCTTCGGGCTGGGCGGAGTAGGGTAGCCACCGATTTCGGGCGGAACGCGATCACGATACTGGCCACGAAGGCACGAAGACACGAAAAGGCCGTACGCTCGCCCGGTGACTCTGCTGAAGATCTTTCGTGTCTTCGTGTCTTCGTGGCTTGTCGTGTTCGTCCGTGGACGCGCCTCGCAGCGTGACAGGCCATGCGCATCATCGCTGGCGCACTGAAAGGGCGTCGGATCGAAGCGGGGAAGTGGCCCGGCCTCAGGCCGACGTCCGACAAGCTGCGCGAGACGCTCTTCAACATCGTCGGCGCGCGCGCGGCCGGCGCGCGCGTGCTCGACGGCTACGCCGGCACCGGCGCGGTGGGCCTGGAATCGCTGAGCCGCGGCGCGGCGCACGTGACGTTTGTCGAGCAGGATCGCCGCGCGGCGGCGCTCATCGAAGCCAATGTGGCCCGGTGCGGCGTCGAAAGCGGCTGTGCTATCATCCGCGCCGGCTTCAGGCAGGCGGCGCCCTCACTGCCTCGGGCCGCCTTCGATCTCGTGCTGCTCGATCCGCCGTACGACGCGACGGATCTCGAGGAGATCGTCGCCGGCGCGGCGCCCCTCGTCGCCGGCGACGGATGGCTCGTGCTGGAACACCCCCACCGGACTCGGCCACCCGGCGAGGCCGGCGATCTGGTTCGCGTGCGGGACGTGCGCTCGGGCGACAGCGCCCTGGCGATCTACGAACGGAGGGACTCGCGTGTCTGAGCGCCTGGCCGTCTATCCTGGCACCTTCGATCCGCTGACCAACGGTCACGTGGACATCATTCTCCGCGGGGCCCGTCTCTTCGACCGGATCATCGTCGCCATCCTGATCAATCCGGAGAAGTCGCCCCTGTTCAGCGTCGAAGAGCGCGTGGAGACGGCGCACGAGGTCTTCAAGACGTACCCGAACGTCGAGGTGGACACCTTCGACGGTCTGCTCGTCGACTACGCGCGGCGGAAGCGCGCGCAAGTCATCGTGCGCGGGCTTCGCGCCATCTCGGACTTCGAGTACGAGCTGCAGATGGCCCTCATGAACCGCCGCCTCAGTCCTGACGTCGAGACGGTGTTCATGATGCCGGCGGAGGCCTACACGTATCTCAGTTCCCGCCTCGTCAAAGAGGTCTTTGCGCTCGGCGGCTCGATGACCGG
>CAYHSN010000046.1:0-7610 GCA_964359235.1 uncultured Vicinamibacterales bacterium
GAGGTGTTGCGGCGGCCGTGGTACGCCGCCGTGATCGTGCTCGTTCTGGTTCTCGCCGCCACGCATGCGGGTGCGCAGTCCGCGGCGAGGCGGCCGCTTTCCCTCGAGGACTTCTACCGCATCGAGGGCGTCGGCAACCCGGCGATCTCGCCGGACGGGACGCACGTCGCGTTCGTGCGGAGCGTGATTATCGAAGACGAGAACCGCCGGCACAGCGAGATCTGGATTGCGCCGTCTGACGGCTCCGCGTCACCGCGCCGGCTGACGAGCCCGGCCTTCAGCGCGTCGGGCCCGCAGTGGAGCCCCGACGGCACACTGCTGGCCTTCACGTCGCGGCGACCGCTGCCGGGCGGCCGGGCGGACGACAGCGGCTCGATCTGGTTCCTGCGCATGGACGAGCCGTCCGGCGAGGCGTTCCAGATCCCGGGCGTAACGGTGACGCCGATCTTCAGCCCCGACAACAACTGGATCGCCATGATCATGGCGGACCCGAACCGGCCGAGAACCACGCCGAAATACGCGTCCGACTTCGAGAAGAAGATCCACGAGCGGTTCAAAGGCCACATCTTCGACTGGATGAACTACCGCTTCGACCAGCGCGGCTACCTGCCCGACCCGCGCGATCCAGACGCGACGCCGCCGCGCGAGGTCTTCCTCGTGCCGCGCGACGGCGGCACGCCGAAAGCGCTCACGTCACTGGGCGTCGCCGTCCTGTCGGCGGCGTGGCGGCCCGACAGTCGCGCGCTCGCCGTCGTCGCCGACACGCACCAGCGCGACGAGTACACCTACGAGCGCGCCGACCTCTTCATCGTCGATCTGGACGGCAAGACCGAGCGCCTCACCGACGATGGGTTCGATCACGGCGCGCCGGTCTGGTCGCCGGACGGGACGGCGATCGTGTTCCGGCGGGAGCAGAGCCTCAACCAGATCCTCCAGGCGAAGCAGACGCACGGGTCGCCCGTCGATCTGTTCAGCATGCCGGTTGGACCGGATATAGGGGCCGGTAGAGGCGGACCTTCCGCCTTCGCGCGAGGCTCCGGCGGACCGCCGGAGCCTTGGCAGAGGCGGTCAGGTCCGCCGATGACCAACCTGACGGCCCAGTGGGACTACATCCCGAGCGAGGCCGAGTTCAGTCCGGACGGGCGCTTCATCTATTACAGCGCCGGCGTGAGCGGCGCCACGTACCTCTTTCGCGTGCCGGCGGGCGGCGGCGCGGTCGAGGCGGTCACGCGCGGCGACCGTCGCCTCGGCGGCTTGAGCTTCTCATCGGGCTTCGGCCGCATGGCCTACACGGCCGAGACGCCGGCGACGCCGGGCGAGCTGTTCTCGTCGAAGACGGACGGCAGCGGCGAGACGAAGCTGACCTCCTTCAACGACGCGCTGCTGAAGACGCTGGATCTCGCGCCCGCCGAACGCATTCGCTATCCGAGCAAGGACGGCACCCCGATCGAAGGCTGGGTCCTGCTGCCGCCCGCCGCGAGCGCCGTGTCGCGCCCGTTCCCGCTCATCCTCAACATGCACGGCGGCCCGCACGGCGCCTACGGCTACGAGTTCTCGTTCCAGCGTCAGCTCTGGGCCGCGCACGGCTACGCCGTCGTCTACACGAACCCGCGCGGCTCGACCGAGTACGGCGAGAAGTTCCTGTGGGCCACGTGGGGCGGCTGGGGCAACCTCGACTACGACGACGTGATGGGCGGCGTGGACGCGGCGATCAAGCAGTATCCGATCGACCCGAAGCGGCTGGCGGTGACGGGCTACTCGTACGGCGGCTTTCTCACGAACTGGATCATCACGCACACCTCGCGCTTCGCGGCGGCCATCGTGGGCGCCGGCATCTCGAACTGGATCAGCGACTACGGCACGGCCGACATCCCGCGGACGAAGGAGACGGAGTTCTACGGGCCGCCGTGGGACCCGACCGGCAACGCCACGCTGCGCAAGCAGTCACCGATCGAATACGTGGGCAACGCGACGACGCCCACGATGTTCATTCACGGCGAGTCCGACCTGCGTGTGCCCATCGAGGAAGCCGAACAGATGTACACGGCGCTCAAGAAACGCAAGGTACCCGCGAAGTTCGTGCGGTACCCGGACAGCTACCACGGCGGCTGGACGCCGTGGAACACGGTGCATCGGTACGATCAGGAGCTGAGGTGGTGGGAGGAGTGTCTGAAGAAGTGAGAAGTGAGAAGTGAGAAGTGAGAATCCTAGAAGTGACATCTGATGCACAATCAGCTATCATCAGATCATCATGCCGCGCACGACGGTCGACATCGACGCGCCTATCCTACGTGATATCAAGAAGTTACAGAAGCACGAGGGGAAGTCCCTCGGGCGAGTGATATCCGATCTCCTGGCCGAGGCGCTCGGGCGGCGGAGGGCCGACCGCCCCGAACCTGCACCGTTCCGGTGGATCTCGCAGCCGCTCGGCCTGAGGGTCGATCTGCGTGATAAGGAGGCCGTCTGGCAGGCCCTCGACCAGGCTGATGGGTTCGGCACGGAGGATCGCGCGTGAGCTTCGCGGTCGACGTCAACCTGCTGCTCTACGCGTCCGATCGGTCGAGCCCGTTCTCGGCGCGCGCGGTCGAGTTCCTCGAGAAGTGCGCCGCCGGACCCGACGTCTTCTATCTGGCCTGGACGACCATCATGAGCTACCTCCGGATGGTCACGCATCCGGCCATCTGTCGGGAGCCGCTCGCGCCCGACGCCGCGATGGAGAACGTCGGGAATCTGCTCGCGCTGCCGCACGTGCGCGCGCTCGCCGAAGATGAGGGCTTTTGGCAGGTCTACAAGGACGTCGTCGGCGAGGCGCCTGCTCGGGGGAACCTGGTTCCGGACGCGCACCTGGCCGCGCTGCTGCGGCAGCACGGCGTCACCACGCTGTACACGAACGACAAGGGATTCCGGCGCTTCGACTTCCTCGAGACTCGGGATCCGCTCGAGCGCGGCATCCGAAACAGGACGAGTTGACCCGGACGGCGATCTAGGCCCTAATACCCCCGATCAAGATTCTCGTTGCAGCCGCGAGGGAGATTATGGTCGGGACCACCGTCTCGCACTATCGAATCGACCGCCAGCTCGGCGCCGGGGGCATGGGGATCGTCTACCTCGCCGAAGACGTTCAATTGCACCGCAAGGTCGCGCTCAAGTTCCTGCCGCCAGGCGTCGCGCAGGATTCGCAGGCCAGGGCACGGCTCGTGCGCGAGGCGCAGGCCGCCAGTGCGCTCGATCACCCGCACATCGCGACGATTTACGAGATTGGCGAATGGCAGGATCAGCTCTTCATCGCAATGGCCTACTGCGACGGCCGGACGCTCAAAAATCGCCTCGCCGGCGGCCCGCTGCCGGTCCGCGACGCGGTGTCGATCGGCGCGCAGATCGCGGCGGCGCTCAAGGCCGCGCACGCTGCGGGCGTCGTGCATCGCGACCTGAAACCGGCGAACATCATGGTGTCGCCTGACGGCGAAATCAGGGTGCTCGATTTCGGCCTCGCCAAGGTGATGGGACCCGACCAGGAGACCGCGTCTCGCATGACCGCGGCTGGGACGACGGTCGGGACCGTGGCCTACATGTCGCCGGAGCAGGTGCGCGGCGAGGACGTGGACCAGCGAAGCGACGTTTGGGCGCTGGGCGTCGTGCTCTACGAGATGCTGACGGGACACCTGCCGTTCGCCGGGCCGACCTCGTGGGCGCTGATGCAGGCCGTGCTCGCCGAGGAGCCGGTCCCGGTCGGCTCACGGCGGCCCGAGACGCCATCCGAACTCGATCGGCTCATCGCGGCCGCGCTGAAAAAGGACCGAGCGGCGCGCACCCTCACCGCCGAGCAGGCCGCGAGGGAGCTGTCGTTGTCTCTTGCGCGAATCTCGTCCCCCGAACTCTCCGCGATGGCACCGCAGGTGATGACTCGGCTCCTGCGGGCGCGCGTGCTCGTGCCGGCGGCTGCGCTGCTGCTGGCGGGCTTTGCCGGCGCCGGGTGGTGGATCAACCTGACGTCGAGGGTCCGCTGGGCGCGAGAGTATGCCATGCCCGAGATCGTCCGGCTGGCTGAGCAGGAGCAGTACGTGACGGCATTCGATCTGGCGGTCGAGGCCGAACGCCAGATCCCGGGCGACCGGCTGCTGGCGGCGCAGTGGCCGGTGATCTCGCGCCCCGCCTCGGTGGTGTGACGACGCCCGAAGGCGCGGAGGTCTCCTACCGCCCGTACGGGGCTCCAGATGCGTCCTGGAGGAAGCTCGGTACGACGCCGATCCGCGATGCGAGCATGCCGCGCGGCTTTTTCGAGTGGCGGATCGAGAAGGCCGGGTACGAGGCCGTTGACGATGTCGGCCCGACACCGTTCTGGCCGATCGATTTGGCCTACACGCTGGATCGGGCGGGAGACACGCCGCCCGGCATGGTGCGTGTGTCGGCTGGCGAGCCGTTCAGCGTGTTCATTCCCGGCCTCGATCATCTGCGGCCGGTCGAGATCCGCGACTTCTGGATCGATCGGCACGAGGTGACGAACCGTCAGTTCAAGCGGTTCGTGGACAAGGGCGGGTACCGGCGGCGGGAGTTCTGGCGGCACGAGTTCGTCCGGCAGGGGCGCCGCCTGTCATGGGAGGAGGCGATCGCGCTCTTCAGGGACAGCACCGGACGGCCCGGCCCGGCGACGTGGGAATCGGGCGCATACCCCGACGGCCAGGACGAGTACCCGGTCGCGGGCGTGAGCTGGTACGAAGCGGCGGCCTACGCCGAATACGCGGGCAAGGCGCTCCCGACGATCTTCCATTGGAGCCAGGCAGCCGAGCAGCGGATGGCGGCCGGCGTCGTGCCGCAGAGCAACTTCGGCAGCCGGGGACCTCGGCCGGTCGGCCAGTCCCTGGCGATGAATCGCTTCGGGGCCGTCGACATGGCGGGCAACGTGAAGGAGTGGTGCTGGAATGCGGCGCTCGGAGAGAAGCGCTACATCCTGGGCGGCGCATGGGGCGAGCCGGTGTACATGTTCACGGACGCCGACGCCCAGGCGCCGTTCGACCGGGAGCCGACGTTCGGGTTTCGATGCGTCAAGCTGCTGCCGGACGACCAGCTCGCCGGCGACGTGACGCGCATGATCGAGTTCCCGTCGCGGGATCTCTCGAAAGAGCGACCGGTCAGCGATGAGGTCTTCCGGGCGTTCGCGGGCCTGTACGCCTACGACCGGACGGAGCTGGCGGCGAAGATTGAGTGGGTGGACGACTCGAACGAGGCTTGGCGCCGCGAGAAGATCACCTACGCGGCGGCGTATGGGAACGAGCGGATCATCGCGCACCTGTTCCTTCCAAAGGCCGGGAAGCCCCCGTACCAGACGATCGTGTTCTTCCCCGGCTCTGGCGACCTGCGGCGGCAGTCCAGCGATCGCGAAATCGACCCGCGAGCCTTCGATTTCATCATCAAGAGCGGACGGGCCGTGCTGTACCCGGTCTACAAGAGCACGTTCGAGCGCGGCGACGACGTCAAGTCGGACTATCCCAACGAAACGGCGGCGTGGCGCGACCACATGGTCATGTGGTCGAAGGATCTGCGCCGGTCGATCGACTACCTCGAGAGTCGCGACGACCTCGCGCGCTACAACGTTGCGTTCCTCGGCTTCAGTTGGGGCGCCGCCCTGGGCCCGATGCTGGCGGCGCTCGAGCCCCGCCTGAAGGTGGCTGTGCTGCTGGTGGGCGGGTTCTACCTCCAGAAGGCTCTGCCGGAGGCCGACGTGATCAACTTCGCGCCGCAAGTCACGATCCCCGTCTTGATGCTCAACGGAAAGTACGACTTCTTTTATCCCACCGAAGCGTCGCAGTTGCCTTTGTTCAGGCTGCTCGGCACCCCGGCCGACCGCAAGCGCTACGTCGTGTACGAGACCGGGCATACGATCCCACGGGCCGAGCTGATCAAGGAGACGCTCGACTGGTTGGATAAGTACCTCGGGCCGGTGGGGTAGCCGTCACGGCAGGCACGGATCGGGATCCGGCAGCAGCGTCCAGTCTGGTGATGCCTTGGCATCATGCTAAGATGATGCTATGATGCCTCCATGCGGACGACGATCACCATCGATGACGACGTGATCGAGGACCTGCAGCGCGAAGCCAGGCGCGCCCGCCTGCCCTTCAAGACCGTCGTCAACCGGGCGCTTCGGCTCGGTCTCGAACGCCTGCGGCCCGCGCCGCAGCGGCGGGCCTTCCGGCAGCGAACGTATCGAATGGGCCATCCGCCCGTCGGGAACTTCGACAAGGCCCTGCACCTGGCCGCCCTGCTCGAGGACGAGGAAGCTATTCGCAAGCTGGGGCTGGCACGGTGAAGGTCGTCGATCTCAACCTCCTGATCTACGCTGTGAATGAAGACGCCCCTCAGCACGCCCGCGCGCGGCGCTGGTGGGAGGCGACCCTCAACGGCGACGAGCAGGTCGGCCTCGCTTGGGCGGTCGTGCTCGGCTTCCTGCGCCTGTGCATCCGTTCGGGCGTGTTGCCCCGGCCGCTGGCGCCGAAGCAAGCGCTCGACCTGGTTCAGGCCTGGATCCTCCATCCCCTCGTCGTTCCGCTCCACGCCGGCGACCAGCACTGGGTGATCCTACGAAAGCTCCTGGAGCCGACGGGCATGGCCGGAAACCTGACGACCGACGCGCACCTCGCCGCTCTCGCGATCGAGTACGGCGGCACGCTGTGTTCGACCGACGCCGACTTCGCGCGGTTCAAGTCACTCAAGTTCGAGAACCCGCTGGCCTGACGCGCCAATCAACAATCAACAATCGACAATCGACAATCGACAATCAGCAATGTCCGTCGCCTACACCGCGAAAGACATCACAGTCCTCGAAGGACTCGAGCCCGTCCGCAAGCGCCCAGGCATGTACATCGGCGGCGTGGGGTCGTCCGGGCTCCATCATCTGGTCTGGGAGATCCTCGATAACGGCGTGGACGAGGCCATGAACGGGCACGCCTCGAACATCTGGGTGACGCTGCACGCCGACGGCTCGTCGATCACCATTGAAGACGATGGGCGCGGGATTCCGGTGGAGAAGCACCCGAAGACGAAGAAGAGCGCGCTCGAGGTCGTGTTCACGATGCTCCACGCCGGCGGCAAGTTCGAGCACCTCACCTACAAGACGGCCGGTGGCCTCCACGGCGTCGGCGCGTCGGTCGTCAACGCGCTGTCGAAGGAGCTGGTTGCCACGGTCAAGCGCGACGGCGCGACGTGGGAGCAGCGGTTCAAGCAGGGCGCCCCCGTCAGCGGCGTCAAGAAGACCGGTCCCGCGCGGGGCACGGGCACCACGGTGTTCTTCCGGCCCGATCCGACGATCTTCCCGAAGACCGAGTTCGACGCCGACCTCATCCGCGAGCGGCTCGAGGTCTCGAGCTACCTGCACAAGGGCGTGAAGATCGTCTTCGAGGACGAGGGCGCGAAGACGAAGCACGCGTTTCAGCACGAGGAAGGCCTCGCCGACTACCTCGCGAAGATCGTCAAGGAGCGGCAGTCGCCGATCGTGCACGAGACGGCCTTCGCGGTCACGAAAGACGACGAGAGCGGCGTGAAGATCGATCTGGTGCTGCAGTGGACGCAGGCGACCGATGAGCACGTGCGGAGCTACGTGAACGGCATTCCGACCG
>CAYHSN010000046.1:7710-10843 GCA_964359235.1 uncultured Vicinamibacterales bacterium
TGGACGCAGGCGACCGATGAGCACGTGCGGAGCTACGTGAACGGCATTCCGACCGGGTCTGGCGGCACGCACGAGAACGGCCTGCGCGCGGGCGTCGGCAAGGGCGTGCGCAATTACATCGAGACGCACAGCCTCTCACCGAAGGGCGTCACGATCGCGGCCGAGGACATCCGCGAAGGGCTCACGGGCGTGCTGAGCGTCTTCGCGCGCGACCCGCAGTTCCAGGGCCAGACCAAGGATCGGTTGAACAATCCCGAGATCACCTCTGCGATCGACTCGATGGTGCGGCCCGCGCTCGAGCACTGGCTGAACCACAACCGCAGCGTCGCGGAAGCGATCGTCGCGCGCATCATCCTGGCGGCGCGGGCGCGCGAGGCGAGCCGCGCGGCGCAGGCGGAAGTCATCCGCAAGACGGCGACGTCGGGCCGCGCGACGCTCCCCGGCAAGCTCAGCGACTGCACCATGCCCGGTGCCGACAACTCCGAGCTCTTCATCGTCGAGGGCGACTCGGCGGGCGGATCGGCGAAGCAGGGGCGCGACCGCGCGCGGCAGGCGATCCTCCCGCTGCGCGGGAAGGTGATGAACACCGAGGGCATGACGGTGGCGAAGGTGCTCGAGAACAAGGAGCTGGCCGACGTGGTCACGGCGCTCGGCTGTGGGATCGGGAAGGGCCTCGACGTCTCGAGGCTGCGCTACGGCAAGGTCATCATCCTGGCCGATGCCGACTCGGACGGGCATCACATTGCGACGCTGCTCATGACGTTCATCTATCGCCACATGCCGCAGCTCATCCTGCACGGCAAGGTGTATCTGGCGCAGCCGCCGCTCTATCGCGTCGACATCGGCAAGGAGACCTTCTGGGCGCTGGACGAGGCCGACAAGGCTCGCATCCTGAAGCAGCACGACGGCCGCGCGCGCGCCGAGATCACGCGCTTCAAGGGTCTGGGTGAAATGATGCCGAAGGTCCTGTGGGAGACGACGCTGAACCCGCGGACGCGGCGGCTGCTGCGGGTCGAGATTGCGGATCAGATCCAGACGGACCGGATCATCAACGAGCTGATGGGGAAGGATTCGCAGGCGCGCTTTCGGTTCATCATGGAAAGGGCCGAGGAGGCTCAGGAGCTCGACGTCTGATCGGAGGCCGGAGGCCGGGAACCGGACGCCAACACCCAGAGGCCGGAGGCCGGGGATCGCAGACCGAAGGCTTATCTCGGTCGTAGGGCCGAACTTCAGTTCGGCCCTGCGGTCGTGTCCGGCTTCAGCCGGACCGCGGTCCCCATTATCCCTGCCTAGAACGTCCACTTCACGTTCAGCCGCATCTGCCGGCGGCCCTGGTATTGATCCGGCAGCCCGAACTGCGCGTTCGGCCGGTACGTCGTCGGGGCCGCGGTGGCGAGCGCCACGGGATCGAACGTGCCGCTGAAGAACACCTGGTCCGACACGTTGAACGAGTCGCGGTAGGGCGACGTGGCGCGCCGCGTGACGATGTCCTGGTCGAACAGGTTCTCGATGTTCAGGCCCAGGTTGATGCGTTGCGTGCCCCACAGACGGAAATCGTGCTGGAGGAGCAGGTCCGTCCGGTGCAGGACCGGCGTGCGCCCCAGGTCGCCGCGACCGAACGCGAAGAACGGGATGCCCTTCTCGCTCATCTGCGTCTGGAGCGGCGTGCCGCTCTCGATGAACCAGTAGACGCCGACGCCCGTGCCCCACGGCAGATCGTAGTTGCCCTGCACCTTGAAGATGTGGGGCCGGTCGGTCTGCAGGCGGCCGAAGACCGGCTTGCCGTTTCGATCGAACGAGTAGTACTGGCCGTCGAAGAACCGGTTGACGCTCGGCGAATTGCGGTTGTTCTCGTCCGAGCTGGTGAGGCCGGAGTAGTTGCCGTACAGCCGGCTGAAGATGTAGGTGGTCGTGAGCGACCAGTTGTCGCTGAGGCGCTTCCGCAGCCGGAACTCGACGCCGTCGTAGTTGCGGCGGGGCTTCGGCTGGTTCGGGCAGGTCGTGCAGCCGGCGAAATCGCGGAGCACGTTCTCGCCGATCCCTTCGCCGGGGTTCGTGATGCGATAGACCTCGCCGACGTTCGGCACCAGCACGCCGGTGTCCTCGATGGTCCGGTCGAACCGCTTGCGCGCGTAACGCACGCCCACCGAAATCGTTCGGCCCAGCTCGTGGTCCAGGCCGAGCGTGAACTCACGCGTCCGAATCGGCTTCAGGTTCGGATCGATCAGGAAGTTGTCGCTCGCGTTGGCCGCGTGCCGGAAGTCGACCTGCTCGATGTAGGTGCCGGGGCAGTCCGGCCCAGAAACCGGCGGGTGCGCGCAGTTGATCGACGGCCAGTTGAACGTGTCGAGCGTGTAGTAGTACGTGACCGAGTGCTCGGATCCGAACAAGCCCCGCGGCATCTCGAGCTTGGAGGTGTCGTAGAAGATTCCCCAGCTCCCGTACACCTTCCAATTGCCGTTCCCCAGGACATCCCACGCGAAGCCCGCGCGCGGTGAGATCTTGTCGCCGAAGCCGAACTTGATGCCGGCGTTCCCGGGCGTGTACGAGGGGATCTCCTCCCTGTCCGTCCGGACTCCGAGGTTCAGCGTCACATTCCTGCCGACGGTCCACGCGTCCTGGATGAAGAGCCCGACGCCGTTCGTGCTGATGTCGCCTGACTGGTACGACCGCGTCACCGTGTAGTGGCCGTAGGTGCCGCGCACGCGCAGGCCGTCGAGGGCGGCGCGCGCCGCGCCCCAGTTGAGGTTAATCGTTGGGTACTGCGCTCCACCGAGCCGTTCGTTGCCGATCCGCTCGTACTGGAATCCGCCCTTGAGCGTGTGCTACCCCCACTTGTTGGCGTAGTAGGTGAGGTCGGCGTTCACCGTGTTGCGCCGAAAGTCATCGAACACACTGCCAGGACTGCTCGAGGGGAAGTCGGCGTAGCCGTTCACGTTCTTCAACGAGTCGGGAATGTCCGCAAACTGGAAGTTGGAGGCGCCGAACACGTGCCGCAACCGGGTGCCCGCGCCGCTACCGTGCGACCCGTAGTCGTAGAGACCGCTGGTCACGTTCACATAGAGGTTGCTGTTGAGCACCCAGTCGAGGACGCCCACGTAGAAGTTGTCGAACGTGTCGGCGATGATCGTGC
>CAYHSN010000046.1:10943-12649 GCA_964359235.1 uncultured Vicinamibacterales bacterium
CCGCGCCACTGGTTGCTGCCGGTCTTCGTGATCGCGCTGATGACGCCCCCCGTCGTCGCGCGGAACTCCGCGTTGTAGCCCGACGACTTGACCTGCACCTCCTGCACGAAGTCAGTCGGCATCTCCTGGCCCGACACGCCCGTCCGAATGCCCGTCGTGTCCATGCCGTCGATCACGTACCGGTGCTCCGAGCCGCCGGCGCCGTCGATCTGGATGCCCGCTTTGGCTTCTTGCTGCGTGCCCGGCGCCGTCTTCACAAGGTCGGTGAAGTCGCGGCCCTTCGGGATGCGCTCGATGACCTCGGCACTGATCGTCGCGGCCGCCGCGTTCTGCTTGACGTCGATGAGCGGGGACTCGGCCGTGACCTGCACCAGCTCCGTGACGCTCGCCACCGTGAGCGTGAGGTCAATCTTGAGGATCTGGCCGAGCTGCAACTCGATGTTCTCGACCTTGGCAAGCCCGAAGCTCTGCAGGATGGCCAGAACCTCGTACACGCCGGGCGTGAGCGCCGGGAACCGGTAGATGCCGCGTCCGTCGGTAATCGCCGTCGCGGTGCCGACGAGCGACGGGCTCCTGGCTTCGACGGTGACGCCCGGCAGCACGCCGCCCGACGAGTCCTTGACCACGCCTTCGATGCCGCCACGCTGCTCCTGCGCCAGCGCCGGCCCGGCGCTGGCCAACAGGGAGAGCGCGAACACCACGCCTCTCACGCTCATGGGTCCACCTCCGCGAAGAAGAAAACTCGGTGCGCCCGAACAGCGAACAGACGAACAACCGGAGTGTGCCGACGTGGCCGAATAGTACCACCCACGGCATGTCACCGCCACCGGTTTTTGGCAGGCGGCCGAAGCGTTCAGAACGGCGGGGTCACCGCCGGCTGGCGTTGGGCACCAGGCCCAGGATGAAGGCCGTGATGTCGGGATTCCGCACGTTGGCGAAGTAGTTCACCCCCTCCGTGCAGAATGCACCGGTGTCGGTGGCGGACGTCACGCCGGCCACGGCCCACACGCCGCCCTCGGACAAGAGCAGAGGTCCGCCGGAGTCGCCGGAACAGACGCCGCTCGTGCCGGTGGTGTGTCGCGTCTGCAGGAAGACAGCGCCGACGACGAGGATGCTGGTCGTTCCCGCCCTCAACGTCGTGCCGATGCCGGACTCGTCCTTCCCCCACCCGGCAATGACCGCCTGCTCGCCGACCTGCGCATCACGACTGACGAGCAACGGGACGATCGGCCGGTCCAGGTCCTGCTCGGTGACGATCACGCCCACATCCAACGAGGACGAATCGTTCGCCCGGTAGCGCGGGTTGGCGTGGAAGGACGCCGCCGCCACCTGGTCGCCGCTCCCGCGGTAGACCCTGACCGCCGCCGTGTCGCCGACCAGGCAGTGCGCGGCGGTGAGGACCGCGCGGGGGGCGATGATGGTGCCCGAGCAGGCGCCCGACGGGCCCCCGTCCTTGTCCCGGAGGTTCAGCAGCACCACCGGGGTGTTGGCTGAGGAGCAGACGGTCCCATTGACGATCCCCAGCGAGACTTGATTCGCGCCTCCGATGACGCCGCACACGCCGCCGGCCGGTCCCGGCACGGGAGAGGTCAGCGACGGCGCGGTCGGCCCGCTTCCGCCGCCGCAGCTCCCGCAGACCGATGCGGCAGCGAGCAGCGACACACCCAGAGTGGCCCTCACAGCGCGTTTCACGAATCCTCTTCGAA
>CAYHSN010000047.1:0-12634 GCA_964359235.1 uncultured Vicinamibacterales bacterium
CGAGCCGCGCTCGGCGCAAAGCCAAGTCGAAGCGGCGTTCACACGCGGCTCGCGGGTGAGCGCCGATCGTCAGGCGTCCCGGCGACGCCCTGAGCTCGCACGAACCGGTTTGCGAACTCTGGCTGATGTCACTGGCGAGCTCGCGAATCCGCGGTTGACGGTTGGCTGCGGGTCACTCGGCGACGACGATGGAAGATCCCGTCACCGCCTCCCCGCCGGGGCCCCGATCGCGAACAGATGGCGCTCGCCGCGGATGTAGATCCGTCCGCCCGCGATCGCCGGCGAAGCATACACGGGCTCACCCACGGAGTTGGTGCGCACGACCCCGTGCGTCGGGCCGGCGCGCACGACGAACGAGTCGCCATCCTCGCTGGTCAGGAGCAGCAGGTCCTCGAACGCCACCGGTGACGCCGTGAACGTCGCGGGCACCGGCACGCGCCCACCCTCGTACTGCAGTGCGCCCGTGAGCGCGTCGAGACAGGTGAGCAGTCCGGCGTCGGTCATCAGGTACAGATACTGGCCGTAGAGAATGGGCGACGGCACGTACGCCGTGCCCTTGTTGTAGCGCCAGGCAATCTGCGGCGAATCGGTCAGGTCTCCCGACCCGCCCAGCCGGATCGCCAGCGCGCGCTTCGCCTGGCTGCCCGCCGTCGCGTAGACCATGCCGTGCCCTGCCACGAAGCTTGGAATGGGATGGCTCTGGACGCCGTTGGCGCGCCACAGCTCCCGGCCGGTCGCCGGGTCGTAGGCCAACACCGCCTCGGCCCCGGCCGCGACGAGCTCGGTCCGGCCACCGGCGCGGACAAGCAGCGGTGTCGCCCAGCTCCGCCGGTTCTTGCGCGACACGCGCCACACTTCTTCTCCGGTCAGACGATCGAGCGCGACGATGAAGGACCCGTCGCCCATTTCCTGATCGCACTGGAGGATGAGGAGGCCCTCGTAGATCACCGGCGAGGTGCCCGGCCCGAGCCCCGCCTTCGCGAGGCCACCGAGCGACACCTGCCACTTCAAGTTGCCCTCGACGTCGTAGCAGTAGACGCCGGCCGACTCGAAGAACGCGTACACGAGCTTGCCGTCGGTCGCCACCGTCGGCGACGCGTACGTGTTTTTGCGGTGGCGATCGTCGTACATGAGCCCCTCGTACGTCGTCCGCTCCCAGAGGATGCGGCCGTCCTTCGCGTCGACCGCGAGCACCTTCAGCGTGTGGCGGTAATCGACATCGACACTGTCCGGGTGGACGTAGCCCGGCTTGAAATCGAAGCCGAGATGCACCGGCGCCTTGCGGCCCGGCACCTGCTCGCCCTTGATCGAGGTCGTGAGGAAGATCCGATCGCCCCAGACGACCGGCGACGAGTGGCCCCGGCCGGGGATCTCCGTCTTCCAGAGGATGTTGGTCGCCGGGGTCCATTCGGTCGGCAAACCCTTCTCGGACGAGATGCCGAGGCCGCCCGGGCCGCGCCACTGGGGCCAGGTCGTGCTCTGGGCGAGGACGGGATGGACGGGAAACCGGGCGAGAAGTGCGACGATGAGGACGAGCCGGACCGATCGCATGAGGATCTCCGGAGAGGGCCGGACAGTCTGCATGCATATCCAGGCTAATGGCCAGGGGCTAGACCGACCCCAGGCAGTATACCCGGCCGTCCTGCGCGCCGATCACGAGCCGGCCCTGGGCGATCGCGGGCGAGGTCGAGAGCGGCGCGCTGGCCTCGAACTCCCACAGCAGCGTCCCGCCGGCCGCGTCGAGCACGTAGAGCCGGCCGTCGTTCGAGCCGACGTAGACCCGGCCGCCGCTCACGGCTGGCGACGAATCGATGCGCGCGCGCGTGGCGAACGTCCAGATCGCCTTGCCCGTCGCCGCGTCAATCGCGTGCAGCAGCTTGTCGCGGCCGCCGACGAAGACGCGGTCCCCGGCGACCGCCGCCGACGAGTAGAAGGGGAAGTTGCGATCCGGATGGCGGTACCGCCAGACGATCCGCCGCGCGGCCAGATCGACGCCGAGCACTTCGTTCTCGAACGTGCCGTAGAAGGCCCGCGAGCCGGCGAGCGCGGGAGACGCGCCGGTGTAGGCGCCCGAGGACATGGTGAAGAGCTGTGTGCCGTCCGAGAGACGAATGGCGCGCAGGATCTCGTCGCAGCCGGCGATGTACGCCACGCCGTCGCGGACGGCCGGCGTGGCGTGCACGGGGCCGTCGGTCGTGACCTGCCAGACGACCCTGCCATCGAGCGAGAGGCAGTAGAGGTTGCCGTCGTACGACCCGATGAGCACGCGGTCACCCGCCACAACGGGCGACGACCTGATCTCACTCTGGGTCTTGAAGGTCCAGCGGGCCTTGCCGGTCGCGCCGTCCACGGCGTGCAGCACGCCGGCGAGGTCGCCGACGTACACGACGCCGTTCGCGGCGGCCGGCGAGGACTCGCCGAGGCCCGCGTCCGACGCCTGGTACTTCCACTTGATCGCGCCGCTCTGCAGGTCGATCGCCGCGAGGACGCCCGGCTGCGCCCCGACGTACACGGTGCCGTCGACGATCGCCGCCGACGACTCCACCGACTCGCCGATCTCGGCGGTCCAGAGCAGCCTGAGCTTGGCGGGAAGGTCGGACGAGGCGGCGCCGGCGAGCGTCAGGCTGCCGCGAAACTGCGGCCAGTCCTGAGCGAGGTCCGCCGGGCGGGCCGAGTCGAAGGGCCAGTCCTGAGCGAGGTCCGCCGGGCGGGCCGAGTCGAAGGGCCAAGCGAGTGCCGAGACGAGGGCGAGCGCGAGACGGGCGGGTGACGGCATGAGGTCCGCTCTCAGCGGTCAGCTCTCAGCCACTGAGGCCGGATTAGCGGCTCGACCCAGCCCCTCTGAGATCATTCGCTCCTCAACGCCTCCACCGGATCCATCTTCGCCGCCCGCCGCGCGGGTAAGTAGCACGCGAGCAGCGCCGCCGCGAAGAGCAGCAATGACATGCCGATGAACGTCAGGGGATCGAGCGCGCTAACGCCGTAAAGCAGGCTGCCGATGAGATGCGACACGCCGCCCGCCGCGACCAGTCCGATCGTCCCGCCCACCGCTACCAGCACCATTCCCTGCCGCAACACCAGCTTCACGACCTCGTCTCGGCCGGCACCCAGCGCCACGCGAATGCCGATCTCGCGGGTCCGCTGGCTCACCGAGTAGGCAATAACGGAGTAGATGCCGAGCGCGGCCAGGAGCAGCGCGAGCGCGCCGAAGCACCCCAGCAACGTCGCGGCCACCCGCTGCGGGAGCAGCGCGGCGCTGACGTGGTCGCGGAGGGTCCGGATCTCGAAGACCGGGAGATCGCGATCCAGCGCCCTGACAGCCTCCCGCACCGGTGACAACAAGGACGCCGGGTCGCCGCCCGTGCGCACGAAGAGCGTCGTCCCGCCTCCGTATTGCTGGGCCAGGGGAAGCAGGAAATACGGCGTCGTGTCTTCGCCCAGCGTCACGTACTTCCCGTCGCGCACGACGCCGACGATATCGAGCCACGGTCCGTCGTTGCCCGACACCGACAGGCGCTGGCCGATGGGATCGGCGCCGGGCCAGAACCGCCGCGCGAAGGTCTCGTTGACCATCGCGACGCCCGGCGCGCCGGGCCCGTCGGCCTCGGTGAACGCGCGGCCGCGAACGACCTCGACACCGAGCGCGCGGACATAGTCCGGCGTCACGAAGTTGTCGTTGAATTCGAGATCCTCTCCCTGTTGCCGCGCGTACCCCTGGATCGCCGTGCGTCGACGCTCACTGCCGAAGGGGTTGAGGGGAACCTGAGAGCCGAGCGCGGCCGCCTCGACCCCGGGCAGCGCGCGCACTTTCTCCAGGAGCTGCTGATAGAACGCACGACCGCGGGTTTCGTCGTAGCCCTGCAGCCCGAGGTCCACCGACATCATGAGGGCGTGCTCGGTGTCGATGCCGGGATCGATGGACTGTCCGCTGCGCAGCGCGCGAGTCAGCAGGCCTCCGCCCACGAGCAGGATCAGGGAGACCGCCATCTGCACCACCACGAGCGTATCCCGCAGGCGATGGTGCCGCCGTCCGGGCGCAGATCCCATGTCGTCTTTGAGCGCGGACGCAGGCTGCGGCTGCGCAAGCTGTAGTGCGGGCGCGAGCCCAAACGCGATCGCCGTGAGAAGCGAGACCGCGACCGTGAACCCGACGACACGCGTGTCGAGCGAGACCGACAAGGCAATCGGCACGGGTACCGGCGGGCGGAAGCTGCTGACGAAGGCGCTCACCCAGGCGGCGAGCGTGAGTCCGACCGCGCCGGCCGCGAGACCGAGCACGACGCTTTCCGTCATCAACTGCCGCACCAACCGCCCCCTGGCCGCGCCCAGTGAGAGACGGATCGCCATTTCCTTCCGCCGCGCCGCGGCCTTGGCCAGCAGCAGGTTCGCCACGTTGGCACAGGCGATGAGCAGCACGAGCCCCACGACCACCATCAGGAGCGCCATGAACCCGACCACCGCGCCCCGGATTTGCGGGAACAGGCGCGCCTCGCTCTCGGGAATCACCGTGACGACCCGCGCGCGATCCTTGACGTCGGTCCAATTCTGCGGATACGCCTGGTGCAGCCGCTGGGCAACGACCTCGAGTTGGGCCCGGGCGTCCGCGAGGCGCTTGCCCGGCGCCAGGCGGCCGACGACCAGCAAGCCGCGGTTCCCTCGGCCGCTGGGATCGAACAGCGAGATCCGCGAGTACGCGCCGGCCGGCACCCAGACATCCGGCCCGAACCCGCGCAACAACCCTTCAAACCCGCGAGGCGCGACGCCGATGATGGTGAATGGTTGACCGCCGAGCCGGAGCACGCGTCCGATGGCCGTGGAATCCCGACCGTAGGACCGCTCCCACAGCCCGTAGCTGATAACCGTCACCGGCGCGCTCCCCGGCGTGTCCTCCGCGGCGAGGAACGTGCGCCCGAGCGCGGGGCGAACACCCAGCAGCGAGAAGTAGTTCGCCGTGGTCACTTCACTCACGCCGCGCTCGGTGCTGGTACCGGTGCTCAGGCTGACCGGCCGGAACGCGTACGCGAGGAGTCCGGTAAACGCGTCGGTCTGCTTGCTTATGTCCAGGAAGTCCGCGTAGGACGAGCCGCCGAACCGCGGGCCGCTGAAATCGCTGGTGTACAGCGCGACGAGGCCACCGGGATTCTGCACCCCGGCTGGCCGCCGTATCAGGATGGCGTTAACCAGGCTGAAGATGGTCGCGTTCGCGCCGATGCCGAGCCCGAGAATCGCGATCGCCGCGATGGTGAAGCCGGGACTCTTCCGCAGCGAGCGGATGGCATAGCGGAGATCCTGGATGAGTGACTCCATGCCTACCTTGAGATCGAATCAGGGCCCGCGCTACGGCTTGGCCAGCGCGAAGAGCTGGTTGCGATTGTTGATGAAGAGCGCGCCGTGGGCCGGCACCGCCGTCGCGTAGACGGAGCTGCCCATGTTCATCTCGCCGAGGACCTTCAGCGCCTTGCCGGCCTGCAGCACCACAACGTCGCCGTCCTCGTCGCCGAGGTACACCCGCCCCTCGGCCACGAGCGCCGAGCCCCACACGGCCGCGAACAGGTCGTGCACCCAGTAGACCTTCCCCGTCTTCGCGTCCAGGCAGTGCAGGAACCCGCTGAAATCGGGGTAGTAGATCAGGCCATCGTGAATCGCCGCGGTCGAGATCGACCGGCGGATCTTGTCGTAGTGCCACACGAGGCCGGTCTTCGTGATGTCGCCGCGCTTGGTCGGATCGATCGCGTACAGGTGGCCCACGCCTTCGCCGTGCTCGGGATCCTGGCCGTTCGCGATGTACACCAGGCCGTCGTACACCACGGGCGTGCCGATCAGCTCGTTGCGCGTCTTCGGCCACACGGAGTCCTTCGGGTTCGAGTCGAACTCCCACAGCCGCTCTCCCGTGAGCGCGTCGTTGGCGCGGACCCAGCCGTCTCCCTGGCCCATGATCACCTGCGCCCGGCCGCCGACCGTCGCCACCGACGGCGACGACCACTGCCCGTGCAGGATGCGGTCCTCGACCGGGTTGTCCTCCCAGACCAGCTTCCCAGTGTGCTTGTTGATTGCGATGATCGACGGCGCTTTCGGCGACGTGATGTTCACGTGGCTCTCGTCCTGGCCGTTCGACGTGCTGACGTAGATCAGGTCGCCGTACGGAACCGGCGACGAGTTCGACATGTTGTGCGGAAACGACCCGACCTCCTCCATCATGTCGAAGCGCCACAGGACGTCGCCGTCGGTCTGGCTCGTGAACTTCTCATCGGTGACCTGGCCGTCGTTCTTCCCGTCGCGGAAGCCGTCGAGATCGACCGCCATCACCTCACCGCGGTTCGACACGTAGTAGACGACGCCGTTCTCGACGAGCGGCGACGAGCACACGCCCTGGTAGGGCCAATCGTTCACGCCACCCGACGTCAGCTTCTCGTGCGTCATCTGCCAGAAGAACTCGCCGTCCGACTCGCGGAACGCCATCAGGACGCCGCGGTCGCCACCCTGCTTCGGATCGCGCACCAGTTCGTTGTTGGTGCCGACGAGCACCACGCCGCCCGCGACCACGGGGTTGCCGTAGGACTGGGACCCGAGCTCAGCCACCCACTTCACGTTCTGCCGGGTCTTGACGTCCCAGTCGGCCGGCAGGCCGGTCATCTTCGACACCATGTTGCGGTCCGGCGTGCCGCCCCACATGGGCCAGTCGCCGGTGCCGGGATCGGAGGCGACGAGCGCCGTGGCGGTCATGAGGACGACAGAGACCAGGAGGCCTGCCACGACCACCACCGCCGCCCTCTTCAGCACGGCACGCATGGGTTTCATCACACCCGCCATCGGAACCCGAAGAACCTACCAGATGACCTTCGCGCCAATCTGTATTCGTCTCGGACTCCCGGCCGAGAGAATCCGGCCGAAGGTCGGCGACCCGAAGAAGTTGTCTGGCAGATCGAAGTTGACGTGGTTCAGCAGGTTGAACGCCTCGAGACGGACCTGCAGCCGCGCCGCCGCGCCGATCGGCACGTGCTTCAGCAGCCCGAGGTTGACGTTCTGATAGCCGGGGCCCTCGAGCGTGTTGCGGCCGACGTTGCCGAACGACCCGTAGGGCGGCAGCGCGAAGGCCGCCGTGTTGAACCACCCGTCCGGCCCAGGGGCTGACACGCGCGGATCGCCCACCTGGTTGGGCCGGTCGTTGGCGCCGAAGCCGAGGCTCGCGCGCCCCGTGTTGCTCCAGTCGAGCTCCGGGAGGAGCGCGACGGTGAACGGCCGCCCGCTCTGCAGCGTGATCACGCCTTCGACATCCCACCCGCCGAAGATCGCCGACGCTGTCCCGCCGCCGGCCAGCCACGGTCGGCCGGAACCGAACGGCAGCTCGTACGACAGCGCCAGCGAGAAGCGGTGGCGCACGTCGAAGTTCGAGCGCGCGCGCTCGGCCGCCGGGTTGCGGCTGTCCTGCGGGAAGTTCGCGTCGCCCGCGCTCGCGAAGAAGCTCGACGCATCGTCGGTCGACTTGCTGAAGGTGTAGGCGGCGAGCGCGGAGAGGCCCGCGTCGAGACGCTGCGTGAAGGCGATCTGGAGACTGTCGTACCGCGACGCGGCGCGCGACTCGATGAACGTGATGTCGGCGAAGCGCGGATCGGGACGCGGGTTGAACGGCGCCGGACTGGGCGCGGGCTGGTTCAGATCGCGGGCGGCGATGAGGCGACGGCCCCGCGAGCCGACGTAGGCCAGCTCCACCGCGCGCGCGCGACCGAACTGGCGCTGGACGGCGGCCGAGAAGTGGTGCAGGACCGGCGTCTGCAGGTCGCGCTGAATCGCGAGCGCCGAATCGGGCAGCGGCAGCGGAAACGCCCGCGGGAACGGATCGTACAGCGTGACCGGAACACCCGGCCGCGAGAAATACAAATTGAAGTCGTAGTAGGGCTCGCTGAAGTACAGACCCTCCGAGGGCGCGAGCGCCGACTGGTTGTAGTAGAGCCCGTATCCGCCGCGGACGACGGTGCGGTCGCCGCCGCCGGGGACCCAGGCGGCCCCCGCGCGCGCGGCCCAGTTGTTGCGATCGGGATCGTAGCCGCCGCGCGGCAGGTCGCCGGCGCCGACGCGCACGAGCGCCCCGGCCGCCGGATCGTAGAGCGTGGCGCGATCGTCGGCGTCGACGGGCGGCGCATTGTACTCGTAGCGCAGGCCGGCGGTCAGCGTCAGGTTGGAGGCGACGCGGATGCTGTCGTTCGCGAACGCGTTGACGCTGTGCGTCCGCAGCCGCTGCGGGTTGTCGAGGCGCGCGCCGCCGGTGAGCGCGGGGACGCCGAGCAGCAGATCGGCCAGCGCGTTGCCGGTGATCGGCGCCTGGCTCGTGAAGGTCAGGAACCCGCGCGACTGCACGTCGCGATACGCGTCCTGCCGCAGCGCGCGGACGTCGACGCCCGTCTTGACGAGGTGCGCGCCGCGCGACCACGTCACCGTGTCGAGCGCCTGCAGCATGTCGGTCGTGCTGTGCTGCGGCTCGTTGTAGCCGTCGCCGAGCGGCGAGTAGCCGGTCACCGTGATGAAGCTCAGGCCCCAGTCGCGCGGGTTCGCCGAGAGCTCCGGCAGGCCCACGGCGCGGTTGAGGCTCGTCCCCTGGTTCTCGTGGAACGAGCCGCCCGACACGCGGGTCCAGGCCGCGCGGGTTTCGTTGACGAGGCTCGACGAGAGAACGCGCGTGAACGACACGCCCAGGTTCTGCCCGCGGCGCGGCACGTGGGTCCCGAAGCCGGGCACCGCGGCGAAGCCCGCGCCGGAGAACGGCTCGTACAGCCGCCGATCAGCGAAGCTGTACCGCGCCGTCAGCGTCGACGCGCCGGCCGTCACGCCGTCGACGCGCACGTCGAACTGGTCGTGCCGGTCCCGCAACGACGGCGACGAGACGGCGTTGCCGAACGGCCCGTCACGGTTGGGCTCGGGGTACAGGGCGGCGATCGCCACGCCGATCGGGTTCAGGTACTCCGGCGGGATCACGCCGCCGGGGAACGGCTGTCCCGTGAACGGATTGATCGGCCGCGCGAACGCCGTGCGGGAGAAGTCGCCGCGCCGCTCCGAGGGCGTCGGCACGGTCGTGACGCGCGTCACGCCTTCGCGCAGCCGGGTGCCCTCGTAGTCGGCAAACACGAACACTCGGTTGCGCACGACGGGCCCGCCGGCCGATCCGCCCGCCTGGTAGCGCTCGTGGTCGGGCGCCGGCTCGGTCGGCGGCGCGAAATGGTTCCGCGCGTCCAGCGCGCCGTTCCGGAGGAACCCGTACAGCGTCCCGCCGAACCGGTTCGTCCCCGATTTCGTGACGACGTTGACCTGGGCGCCCGCCTGGCGACCGAACGAGGCGTCGTACGCGCTCGTCAGGACCTCGAATTCGCGGATCGCGTCCACCGGCGGACGCACGGCGACACCGTTCAGCTTGGGATCCACGTTGAAGACGCCGTCCAGCAGGTAGGCGTTGGCGTCCTCGCGCGCGCCGTTCACGTTGAAGGCGAAGTCGCCGCGAATCGACGTCGCCGATCCCGGCGCCGCCGGCGCGGCGCCCGGCGCCAGCAGCGCCAGCTCGAGGAAGTTGCGCCCGTCGAGCGGCAGCCGCGCGACCTGCCGCTCGCCCACGATCGTGACGAGCGCCGCCGAGTCGACATCGAGCAGCACGATCGGCGCCGTCACCGTCACGTCCTCGCCCGCCGTCACGACCTGCAGCGTCGCGTCGACCCAGGCGGCCTGTGCCACGGCCAGCGTCAGGCGGTGCGCGTAGCGCGCGTGTCCCGGCGCCTCGATCTCGAGGCGGTGGGGTCCCGGCGCCACCTGCGCGATCGTGAACTCGCCGGAGGGGCCGCTGGCGGTCGTCCGCATCTCGCCGGTCTCCTCCCGGACGAGCACGAGCGTCGCCCCGGCGATGGGTTGCCGGCTCGCGTCCCGCACGACGCCGCGGATGGAGGCCTGGAGCGTCTGCGCCTCGAGGGGCGCCGCCAGTGCCAGGGCGAAGAGCAGGACCGACGCACACAACGACCGTGACGGTGGGATCAGAGTCATGAGTGTCGAGCTATCCGCTGCGACGGGCCAAACTTATTCTTGATTGGGGCCGAGCAAGCTCGGCCCCTACTCGTTCCTCGTTGCTCGTTCCTCGTTACTTCTTTTTCTCCCTTGCCAACGCGCGATAGTACTCCTCGATCAGCTTCCGATACTCCGGCGGGGCGGCGTCCGAGCCGGAGAGGAAGAGCTGCTCCGCGCCCGCCGCGCCCAGCTCGCGCCGCAGATCGAACTCGAACCGGCGGAATCCCTCGACGAGCTGCGACTGCAGACGCGTGATTTCGTCGAGGTCGGTGTAGAGGCGTTCGCGGTCGAGCGCGCGCAGATCGCGGATCAACTGATCGAGCTCGTTGACGTCGACGCCGAGCGCCTGCAGCTCGCGCCTGAGATCCTGCGCCTCGGTGCGCCGCTCGCGCGCCTCCCGCTGGAACTGCCGGGCATCATCCGGACCGAACTCGCCGAGCCGTCGGGCCCCGCCGCCGCCGCCGAGCTCGGGCGCTCCGGTTGACGACGTGCGGGCGTCGCGCGGGTCGCCGCGACCCCCGGCCTCCGACCTCTGGCCTCCGGCCTCCGAGGTCTGCGGCGGGTCTGAAGACCCGCCTCTACCTTCCTGGCCGCCTGGTTGGCCCTGCTGACCCTGGCGGCCTTGCTGGCCTTGCTGCTGTTCCCCCGGCCTCTGGCCGCCGGCCTCCGGCCTCCGGCTGTCGCGCAGACGCCGATCGAGCGACTCCATCCCGCGCAGGATCTCGCGCGCGCGATCGAGCGCTTCGGCGCGCGCGTCGCGCTCGCCGGTGCCGACCGCTTCCGCCGCCTCGCGCAGCCGCTCTTCGAGCGACGCGATATCGGATCCGATCTGCTCCTCGAAGTTCGCGGCCGCCTCGGGCGGCGCGCCTTGCACGAGACCCTTCGAGTAGCGGATCTTCTCCTTCAGCTTGTTGTCACGGATGGAGTCGGCCGCCTCCTGCACCTTGCGTGATGCCTGCTGGCGCTCGCGGCGGAAGTCCGATGCCGTGCGGTCGAGCTGACGCTCGATGTCCGCCACCTCGCCCGCCTGCGAATCCTTGCGCTGCAGCAGTTGCTGTGTCTGCTGGCCGCGATTCGCGCCGGCCTGACCGAGCGATCGGACGTCGCTCTCGACGTCCTGCTGTTCCTCGGCGAGCTTCCGCACGCGATCGAGCGCGTCCTGGATGTCGCGCGCCATGCGATCCGACCGCTGCGCTTCCAGGCGATTGCGCGCCTGCTTCAACCGATCCGCCGCCGCGCTCGCCTCGGCGAACGCGCTCGCGTCGCCGCTCGCCGCCGCGCGCCGCATGGCGTCGGCCGCTTCCTGCATCCGCCGCGCCGCTTCGGCCAGGTCCGGACGGTTTTCGTCGCGCGAGAGCCGCTCGAGCCGCCGCGCGGCTTCTTCGGTCTCGTCCGCGAGCTGACGCTGCCGCGCGCCGGCCGCGCCGCCCCCGCTCTGCCGGTTGCCCGCGAGCTGCCGCTGCCGCTCGGCCTCCTGCTCCTGCCGCTGCGCCAGCTCCTTCAAACGCTCGAGCATCTCGTCGACCTGGTTGTCGGCCGACTGCTGCTCGCCGCGCTGGAAGGTCTCGTACTGGTTTCGCAGCTTGTCCATTTCGAGCTGAAACAGATCCGCCAGCTCTTCGGCCGCCGATGACGCCTGCTGCCCGCCGCCACCGCCGCCCATCTGCTCGCTGAGCCTCACGCGCACGTCGCGGTACGCTTCCTCGGCGCGCTGCAGGCTGGCGAGCGCCTGCTGCTCCGGCGGCAGGGCGTCTTTCGGGCTGCGTGCCTGGAGCTTCCCTTCCGCCGCGCGCATGGCCGTCCCCGCCTCACCGAGCCACGCCGCGATTTTCTTCATCGTCTCGTCGGCCTGGCCGACCCGCGCGTTGATCTGCCCGGCGAGCGTCTCGACGCGTTCGCGAAGCTGTCCCTGCGCCAGCGTCAAGAAGACGACGTTCTCGCGGAACTTGTCGGCCGCGACTCTCTCGCGATCGCGGACGACGTTGAACGTGCCCGAGACGATGCGCCGCTGCTGCTCGGAGAGCGCCGACGGATCGTTGCCGGCGCCGGCTCCCGCGCCCTGACCGCCGGCCTGGCTCTCGGCCGCGCGGTAGTCCTTGCGGAACGGCCGGATCTGCAGGAAGTACATGTCGCTCGTCACGCTCTTCGCGCGCTGCACCGTGTCGTTGTCGGCCGCCCGCGCGTAGTACGACACGACGTCGCCCGGCTGCAGGTTCATCTCCTCGAGGAAGAACGTGTGACCCGCCGTGACGGCTTTGAGCGGACGCGATCCGGGCGCCATGAGACGCCGCGAGCGCTCCTGACCGCCGTTCACCGAGAACACCAGATCGAGCTCGCGCACGCCGAAGTCATCGTCGGCCCTCGCTTCGACGAAGACTTCCTCGATGCTGCTCGGCTTGAGATCGCGGCCCGGCTTCGAGAACGACACCACGGGCGGCTGGTCGGCGAGCACGTCGATCGTGTACTGCGGCGACGCGCCGACGAAGGTGCCGGCCGAGCTCTGCAGCTCGACGCGATAGAACCCGTCTTTCGTCACCTCGAAGCTGCCGGTGAGCGTGCCGTCCGGCTCGACCGTGAGCACCGTGTGGTCGCG
>CAYHSN010000048.1:0-10074 GCA_964359235.1 uncultured Vicinamibacterales bacterium
AGCGCGCCGAGCGCTTCGAGCTGATGGACCGTCTCTCGCGCCTGCCCGCCGACACCGTCTTCTTCACGCAGATCACCATGGAGGCGGCCGAGGATCCCGAGTTCCTCAAAGCGATGCACCGCGCGCGCATTCATGGCGCGCTCGTTGGCGTCGAATCGGTCACGCCGGAAGGGTTGAAGGACATCTACAAGGGCTTCAATCTGGTCGGCGAGGCGCTGGTGGAGCGCCTGCGCGCGTTCCGCGAGCACGGCATCCACGTGCTCGGGTCGTTCATCTTCGGGCTGCCAAGCGATGGGCCCGAGACGTTCGACGCGACCGCGGATCTGGCCGAACGCGCCAACCTCACGTTCGCGCAGTTCGTGATGCTCACGCCGTTTCCAGGCACCGTCGATTTCGCGCGCTGGGAGAAGGAGATGGCCGAGCACGAGACGCGCGTGGACGGCGTGCCCGTCACGCGCCACTGGCTGATCCCGCAGGCGCGGCGGCCGAAGATCTACACGAAGCATCCGACCATGAGCGCCGACGAGATTCGTCAGCGGACGCAGGCGGTGTGGGACCGGTTCTACAGCTTCCCGCACGTCTGGGCGCGCTCGCGCGTCGTCCGCTCGCTGCGCGCGCGACTGGCGTTCGTGCTCGCGTCGAAGCTCTATCGCCAGATGTACGCGAACACCGGCATTGCGACCGACAGCGCGCGCCACGCGCGCGCCGAGCGCTGGGCGCGGTGGATCGCGAAGCCGACGCGACGATTGTTCGCCGGACGCCCGATGCCGGAGCTGCAGATGCCGGCGTGAGATAAGGAGTCACCGCGGAGGTTGTTGACCGCAGAGGACACGGAGCGCACGGAGAAGGCCGGTTGACCGCAGAGGACGCGGAGCGCACGGAGAAGGCCGGTTGACCGTCGTGGGGGCCGGCTTCAGCCGGCCCGAAACGGAGTCCGCATGTCACGCTGGGTACTCGGTCGCTTGCTGATCGTCGCAGCGCTGACGTTGCCGGTCGCCGTTGCGTCGCATGAGCGCGCACGTGAAGGAAGCGCGAGCGCGACGGTCGCGGGACCCGGCGACGCTCTGCCGGTCGACAAGGTCCATACCTACCGCATGGCCGGCAAGATCCGGTTGCTCCTGTTCTGGGTCGGGCGCGACGGCGTGGGGATGGGGCGCATCGTCTGGCGGCGCGGCGAGAACGGCGTGAAGGCGTACGAGCTGCTCATCGGGACCGATCCGGCGTCCGCGCCGCGTCGCCTGAACCTGTGGGGCTACATTGCCGAGGAGATCGACGGCGCCAACGGATCGCTGCTCGCGCTCATGTCGCGCTCGGAGGAGACGTCGATCGACGAGGTGCGCGATCGGCCGCAGCGCGGCGTCGAGTTCAAGGCGATGCGCACCCGCGTCGAGGCCGGCACGGCGCGTTCCGTCGCCCCGGCGGTCTACGCCGAGAGCGACCCCACGTACCGCGATGTGAGCGCGCTCATCGATCAGGTGCACCTCGCGTCCGATCGCGCGACCATCCGGACGCTCGCGGTTCCCATCGGGGTGCGGCCCGGCTTCCTCGCCGCGGTGGCCGAACTGGTCCACGCCAGCGTGGAGAGCCTGCGGGCGCCGCGCCCCGCGGCGGCTTCACCGCACCTGCGAGCGGTGCCGTTCGTCTACGGCGTGCGTCTCCACGATCTGACGCTGCGCTCGCATGAGGTGTTGACCGATTACAATCAGGCGGGCCGGTCTGACGGCCGGGTCGTGCGCGGCCGATTCGAGATCCGGAACCGCACGACGGACGAGCGCACACGGTTCGAGCTGGTCTACGGCCTCGACGGACCGCTCGCCGCCGTGCCGGTCGAGATCGTGTATCAACCGCGGTGGTGGCTGAAGGTGGAGCTGACGCTGGAGCAGTGATTACTTGACAAACACCTCCGCCGCCGGCGTGATGCGGACCTTGTCGGCCGCGATGTCCAGCCTGCGCGCGCCGATCACCTGGTCTTCCGCCAGCAGATCGTTCGGTCTCTCGCCATCGTACGTGATCGCCGAGAACGCGTCCGACACGAGCTTCTGCTTCAGCCCCTGTGCGTCCTTCGTGATGATCACGACCGACAGGTCGGTGGCCGACAGATGCCTCCGTATCGCCGCGTTGACCTCGTCCACCGTCAGCGTCGCGAGTCGCTCGCGCAGGTACGAGGTGAACTCGCCGATGCCGTACCAGCGCGAATCGAGCGCATAGCCGAGTTGCTGGTCCTGCCGCGCCGTCATCACGTACACGTTCTTCATCAGGTAGTCGCGCGACTGCTCGAAGTCCTGCCGTGACAGCCCGTTCCTGATGAGCCGATCCAGCTCGTGGATGGCGATGCGCAGCGACATGTGGCCGTTCTCGGGCACCACGGGCCGAATCCAGATTTCGAAGATCTGCGCGCGCCGGGCGATGTTCGGGTCGGGGAAGATCTTGAAGATGCCGCTCGGGAAGTCTTCGATGTTGGCGTAGTCGCCGTAGTTGAGGCCGCGCACCTCGCGCAGTCGCTGGAAGAGCCGCCCGGTTGACGCCCGATGCTCGCCGAGCCACACGCGCGCCACCGAGAGGGCCGCGTAGTCGGGATGCGTGCGGGTGACCGCGATCGGCACGCCGAACGAGATGGCCGTGGCGCGCGTGTCCTTTTCGATGATCTCGACTTCCACACCCGCCGGGCGCGCGCCGGCGAGGGGCGCGCGTGGCGCGGCCGCCTGGCCCGCGGGCAGCGTCGCCGCCGCCTGCCGCAACCTCGTGACGAGGTCGTCCGGCACGTCGCCGTTCGCGCCCAGGACGAGGTTGCCGCGCGCGTACGCCTTCTGCATGAACTGCCTGACATCGTCCAGCGTGATCGCGGTGATGCCCGCCACGGTGCCGAGGGCGACGTGCCCGTACGGCGTGCCGCGGAAGATGTTGGTCTGCAGCCGCTCCTTGCCGAGCTCCTCTTCGTTGTTCGATCGCAGATCCTCGACGAGCGCGTTGAGCTGGTTGGCCTTCAGCCGCGTGAAGTCCTCGGGCCGGTAGCCCGGATCCAGAAGCTGCGGCAGGACGATGTCGAAGAACCGCCGCCAGTTGTCGCGGTGGACGATCGCCGTAAACGTCGTCATCTCCTTGTCGACGAGGGCCGAGACGCTGCCCGCCATCGGGTACAGCGCCTTGTTGATCTCGTCGACGGTCATGGCCTTCGAGCCGGCGTTCGCGATCATCGCGGCGGCAAGCGTGGCCAGGCCCTCCTTGCCCGCCGGATCGCCGGCCGAGCCCGCGAGGAACTGCAGCTTGATGTTGAGCTGCGGGAGCGGTGACTTCTGGATGACGACCGGCAGCGCGGCGGACGCTGGAGCGGTGGCGAGTACCGGTGCGGCGGCCGGCGGCGCCGCTGCGGCGCCGGCCGCCGGCGCGAAGGGCTGCGACGGGGCGACCGACGCGAGCGCCGGCAGCTTCGCGATCGAGGCCGGGAGCGGGTCGTGCGACAGCGTCGCGACGATCAGGCTGGCGTCCGTGAAGTACGCGCGCGCCGCGGCCAGGAGATCGTCCGGCGTCAGCGAGTCGTAGACGCGATACAGGGTGTTGATCGTCTGGAACGACCGGCGGTACGGCGCGTACGACGAGATCACGGCGGCGATGCGTTCCGTGCTGTCGAGCGTGCGCGCGAACGAGTATCGGGCGTTCGACTTCGCGTCCTGGAGCACACGGGCAGGCACCGCGGCCACCCGCGCCGCCGCGATCGTCTTCATGATCTCGTCGCGGACGTAGGCGGCGTCCTCCGCCTTCTTCACCCGGGCGCCCACGGTGAAGAGCGCCGGATCGACATTGCCCGGGTTGTCGGCGAAGAGCACGTCGACTTTCTGCTCCTGGACGACCAGCCGCGTGTAGAGGTCCGACGTGTCGCCGAAATAGAGGGTCGCCACCATGTCCATGGCGGCGTAGTCCTTCCCGGTTTCCGAGAACGCCGGCGCGCGAAACGCCACCGTCACCCACGGCAGCGTCGGCGACGGCCACGGCACGTGCACGTACTGCGCGCCCTTTGGCGCGGGCTCCTGCGGAATCTGCATCGACGCGGCGCCGTCTTTCCAGCCGCCCCAGTACTGCTCGATCATCGCCAGCACCTTCGCCGGATCGACGTCGCCCGCGACAATGACCGTCGTGTAGTCGGGCCGGTACCAGCGCTCGAAGAACGCCTTCGAGTACTCGTACTGGTTCGGCATGTCCTCGATGTCCTTGATGAAACCCATCGTCGTGTGCTTGTAGGTGTGCGTGCTGAACGCGTGGTCGCGCTGCACTTCGAAGAGCTTCTCGAGGGGGTTCGCGCTGTTCTTGTTGTATTCGCCGAGGATCGCGCGGGCTTCGGTCTTGAAGTCGGCTTCGGGGTAGGCGAGGTTCTGGAACATGTCGGCGTAGAGCGCGAGCATCTGCTCCAGGTCTTCCTTGGCGAACGCGGCGTAGTAGCGGGTAAAGTCGTCGCCGGTGCTGGCGTTGTCGCGGGCGCCCGCCTTGACCATGATCTCGCGGTATCGCTCCGGCGGGTAGTTCTTCGTGCCGCGGAACATCAGGTGCTCGAAGAAGTGCGCGAAGCCGGTCTTGCCGGGCTCGACCTCGTTTCTGGATCCGGTCTGTACGGGAATCTGGATCGCGACGAGGTTGGGGAAGCCGGTTGGGACGATGATGACGTTGAGACCGTTGGCGAGCGTCGTTTCCGTGACGGCGAACGGCAGGATGTCGGTCGAGCGCTGCGGTGAAGCGGCGGTCTGACGGGTGGACGCGGTGGCTGTGGTCAGCAGGCACACGGCGGCGACGAGCGCGAGCGGAGCGTTGCGTCGAGACATGAGAAATCCTCCGGCAGGATCGAAGGTTGGCCGGGCGGGTGGATCCGTCGGCGAGGCCGCGGCCGCGGATCGGACGCGCGGCCACAAGCCCCGATTATAGCGTGGTACGACCACGTGCGTCTGGCGTCGACGCGTCTCGGCGGCGGGTCGGGGTCGTTCGTCTCGCCGGGGGGTCTGCTCTTGACCAATCAGCACATCGGGCGCGATGCGGTCACGAAGCTCTCGACGCCGCAGAAGGACTACAACTTCGACATCACCTTCCTCCGCGTCTACGAGAACGGACAGCCGGCGAAGACCGAGCACTACCTGAAGTGGTCGAAGAACGGCGCCGCCGAGGGCGAGCTGATCTTCGCGCCGGGCGCGACGGAAATCGAGAAGCCCAACGCGCAGCGATACCCGGAGTTCACCGACGCGAGACTCGATGGCGTGAAAGCCAGCCTGCTGTCGCCGGCGCCCGTCTATCTCGATCTGGAGGAGGCCACGCTGGCGGCCTGGCTCGAGGACGGGCTGAAGACGCTTGGTGCGGACGATCCGTTCATCACGGCCGCGCTGGGCGGCAAGGCGCCAGCCGACGTGGTGAAGCAGGTGATGGCCGGGACGAAGCTGGCCGATATCGCGACGCGAAGGGGGCTCGTGGACGGCGGTCCATCGGCTATCAAGGCCTCAACCGATCCGTTGATCGATCTGGCGCGCCGCGTCGAGCCGATCATCCGCGAGCTGCGCGCGTCGAAGGAGGCGAGGATCGCGAGCGTCGAGGCGAGCGCGGGCGAGAAGATCGCGCGCGCCCGGTTCGCGGTCTACGGCAAGACCGTGTATCCGGACGCGAACTTCAACCTGCGCCTCGAGTACGGCACGGTCGCCGGCTACGAGGAGGACACCACGCTCGTGCCCTTCAAGACGACGTTCTTCGGGTTGTACGAGCGGGCGGCGAGCTTCAACGAGAAGCCGCCGTTCGATCTGCCCGCGCGCTGGCGCGAGGGGAGGTCGAAGCTGGATCTGGCGGTGCCGTTCAACTTCGTCTACACGGCCGACACGATCGGCGGGAACTCGGGCAGCCCCATCATCAACCGTCACGCCGAAATCGTCGGCATCAACTTCGACAGCAACATCCAGAAGCTGCCGAACCGCTACCTGTACATCGACGAAAGCGAAGGCTCGCGCGCCGTCGGCGTACACTCGGCGGGCATCATCGAAGCGTTGCGCAAACTCTACCGCGCCGACAGGCTGGTGGAGGAGCTGACGGGGAAGCAGCCGTAGTCACACAGCACGATGTCTTCGTTCTGTCCTTTCGATACCAGTGGTGCACATACCTGTGGTGACACGGTGGCGTGGTAAACTGCGCAGGCGGGACTCGGGCGGCACTCCTGATCCTGCGAGCGAGCTCATGTTGCTCACACGCGCGCTGCTGCTGGCATTCGTGCTCGGCTTCATCGTGCCGACCGGCCACACGCGGCCGGCCCTACCTGCAGCGGGATCGCCACCGAACATCATCTTTGTCCTCACCGACGATCTGGACGTCGAGACACTGGCACATCTGCCCCGTCTGCGCGCGCTCCTGACGGATCGGGGCGCGACCTTCAGCAACTTTTTCGTCAGCTTGTCGCTCTGCTGTCCGTCACGCACGACGACGCTCCGGGGGCAGTACGCGCACAACACGCAGGTCTTCACCAATGACCTGCCGGGGGGCGGATTCCTGAAGGTCTACCAGGACAACCTCGAGGCGTCGACGGTGGCCACGTGGCTCCAGAAAGCGGGCTATCGGACGGTCTTGCTCGGCAAGTACCTCAACGGGTATCCCCGGCAGAACGATTCGGCCTACATCCCGCCCGGCTGGGACGAGTGGTATAGCCCGTCGGGCGGGAGTCCGTACTCCGAGTACAACTATCGCCTCAACGAGAACGGCTTCACGGTGACCTATGGCCATGCCCCGTCGGACTACCTGATCGACGTGATGGCCAGGAAAGCGGCGGACTACATCTGGCGAACGCGCCCGGGCGGGCGCGATGCGCACCCGTTCTTCATGTACGTTTCGCCGTACGCGCCGCACGAGCCCGCCACGCCCGCGCCGCGCTACGAACAAGCTTTTTCCGGCGTGAGCGCTCCGCGGACGCCGTCGTTCAACGAGGCTAACGTCAGCGACAAGCCCGCCTGGGTGCAGAGCCGGCCGCTGCTGACCGCTAGCCAGATTGCCGAGATCGATGCGCTCTACCGCAAGCGCCTCCAGTCGATGCTGGCCGTGGAGGACCTGCTGGGCACGCTTGTGAGAGCGCTCGAGGACACGGGTCAGATCGGCAACACCTACATCTTCTTCAGCTCGGACAACGGGTTCCATCTGGGGCAGCACCGGTTGGCCCAGGGCAAGAACACCGAGTTCGAGGAAGACCTCCTCGTGCCGCTCATCGTGCGGGGGCCCGGCGTGGAGGCGGGCCGCACGATCGAGGCCATGGCCGCCAACATCGACCTCGCCCCGACCTTTGCTGACCTGACGGGCGCCACGCCACCGGCGTTCGTCGACGGACGCTCCCTCCTGCCGCTCCTCACGGCCCGCGCGACGCCGGACGCGTGGCGGCACGCCATCCTGCTGGAGCATGGGTACCCGGGGCCGGCCGCGCTCGTGCACGTCGCGCCAGGCGACCTGACGTTTCCGGGACTGCTGGAGCCGCCCGATGCCTTCGAGGTGGGGGAGAACGCAGCCGAGCCTCGCCCGGTGCCGATGCCCGTGTTCCAGGGTCTACGTACCGACCGGTACATCTACATCGAGTACGCCACTGGTGAGCGCGAGGTCTACGACATCATCAACGATCCGCATCAGCTTCAGGCGCTCAAGCCCAAACCGGCGTTCGTCAACGCCATGTCCGCGTGGCTCGGCGCGCTGCGGACGTGCGCCGGGGAGCAGTGTCGCGCGCTGGAGAACCGGTCGCCGGCTGACGTGCTGCCGCGTCCGCGCCCCTGAAGCACGCTGCACGACACTCGGACTTTTCGGTTGCCGTCGGGCCGATTCGCGAGACCACTGCGAACGCGCTGAGATCGTGACGCACAGGTGCTCAGAAGCCCCCGTAGGTCGTCATCAGGCGCGGCCAGAGCGTGAAGATCAGGTCCAGCCCCATGGACACGAAGACCAGCACGTGGAAGTGGACCGGCGTCACCGCGACGCCGGCGACCTTCCACTGCGTCTGGCGGAACGGCGGCCGCGAGAAGAAATACGACAGCACGAACATCAGCGGCGCGGCGTGCGCCAGCAGGAACCGCGCCGTTCCGGTGTCAGACGTGGGCTTGTAGAAGGCGATAGCGGGCAGAGACACCACCGCGTATAGCAACATGAACAGAAAGACCGCGACGTTATCCTGGATCATCCGTCTGAAGGAACACCAAGTGGAGGCGATCAGGATCAGCGAGAAGATGACGTACAGTGCGACGTACTTCATGTACCAGTGCGTTCGATGGGACACCTTCACCATGTCTGCGAAACCGTCGGCCACCCGATCGACGATCTGCCTGACGGTGTGGCGCCGCCAGTACTTCCGCATGCTCGGAATCTCTCCCGGCAGCATCTTCGGCCAGCCGACACCGTCGCCGTGGCTGTACGTCCCAACGCTGGCGAGCGGCCAATTGTCGTACCAGACGTAGAAGGTCGTGTTGACGTTGTAGAAGTAATGGCCGAAGACGCGTTTGCTGGTGGAGATGTACGGATACAGCGCCCCGAGGAAGCAGGCGGCGACCAGGGCCGCGGCTGCCGCGCGCCACGCGAAGCGCGTGAGCGCGTCGCGCCTGGAAGCTGTCTCGTGCTGCCGCCAGCTCCGGACCAGCAGCGCAACCTCGCGAACCCCGTAGACCGCCAGGAAGATCGTCACGAGCGGCAGCATCGCCGCCTTCGTCAGGTGCGCCAGCGCGGCCAGCAGTCCCGCCAGGATTCCCAGGCCCACGCTCGCCGCCGGCCCGCGGCGCTTCAGCAGGTAGCAACAGGCCAGGAACGTGATGAAGAACAGGAAGTAGAAGAGGAGCTCGGCCTGCATGTACCCCGCCTTGAAGACGAAGTACCCGAACGCCACGAAGAGCGTGAGGTTGGTCGAGACCAGCGGTGGCAGATGCCGCCAGAAGATCACGCCCAGCAGCGCCAGCAGGAGCAGCGACAGGCGGATGTTCCACGTCTTGCCGACTTCGAAGAACTCCTCGGGCGACAGACTCGGATCGTAGAACAGGGCTAGGAAGGCGGCGTACACCGGCATGCGGTTGCGCTCGCCGATCAGCATGGGCGGGTTCTGCCCGTGCCAGTTCTTGTAGACAGCCACCGCATCCCACTGATAGCCGCTCTGATCGGCACGCGCCCTGGACAGGTTCACAACGCGGGCGTGTTCCGTCGCCCCGAGGAAGTAGAACCACGCCAGCCCGAGCAGCAGCGCGACCCGCACCACGAGCCCAAGGACGCGAAGCCAGGAACGCCGGTTGGAGGCCAGATCGTTCTGGGGCATCCCGTCACCACTACCGTGCGGCCTCGACCGAGACGTTCGCCGGACGACTTGAAGGACTCGAAGGTAGTCCATACGGGCCAGGCTCACGGCTTCAACCCGAGCTGCATCGACCGCCGGATCTCGTCCGCCATGCGATTGAGCTTCACGTCGGTGCGGAAGCCGACTGTCTGCGCCGCCCCGACCATGATGCCGTAGGCGACCTTCGACGGCACCTGCAGGCGCTCGGCGAGCTGCAGGATGAGCGCGCTCTCGGCGTCCATCAGGGCGCCGTCGGCCATCGCGACATCGGTCAGACGCGAGAGGATGAAGATCTTGGCCTGATGGTCACCTTCGCGGTTCACGGTGTCGATGGCCTCGGGCAGCTTCGCGTCGATCACCTCGCGATCGGTCACGATCTCGCCCTCGGGCTCGTCGGTGAACCAGCGGTGCAGGATCTGAACGAGGATCTTCACTTCCTCGTCGCTCACGTCTGTGTCGGCGCCAAGAAGCTGCGCGGCGCCCAGCGCCACGACCCGCATCACGGCCCGATCGAGCGGCTCGTACGGATAGCGCCGCGTCAGCTTCACGAGATCATCGACCGCGTTCTCGAGTTCATCGTCTTCGAGCGGCGTGCCGCTCACCGTCACTCCGGCGCGCTTCGCTTTCGCCGACCGGGAGAAGAGCTCGACGGCCTTCAGCCGGATCGGCAACAGCGGGTGCGACGCGAACGTTTCTTCCATCAGCTCAGGCCGTCCGCGGATTTCATCGACCTGGCCGAGGAGCGCCTGGATGTCGAGGTTGAGGTTCTTCTCGCT